>NZ_JAYMZS010000091.1:0-38524 GCF_035828755.1 Amycolatopsis sp. H20-H5
CTGCAGAGCGCGCGCGACCGCGCGGCCAAGCTCGGCGCGGCGACCATCGAGACGCTCGCCAAGGTGGGTGACCCGGTGGAGTCGCTGCGCAAGGTCGTCGCCGATCATTCGGCGGACCTGCTGGTCGTCGGCAACCGCGGGCTCAACACGCTGACCGGCCGGATCCTCGGCTCGGTGCCGTCGGAGGTCGCCCGCAAGTCCGGCGTCGACGTGCTGATCGTGCACACCACCTAGGCCGTGTCCGAGCCCGGCGAGAGCTCCGCCGACGACCTGCAGCAGCGCCTCGAACGCGTCCTGCTCGGCGGCAAGCGCAAGTACACCCGGCTGGAAGTGGCCGCGAAGGCGGGCGTGCCCGACGAGCGGTCCCGCCGGTTGTGGCGGGCGCTGGGTTTCGCCACCGTCGACGACGACGAGGTCGTGTTCACCGACGCGGACGTCGACGCGATGCGCACGGCCGATCAGCTGGTCCGATCCGGCATGATCGACAAGAGCATCGAGGTCTCGGTGACCCGCGCGCTCGGCCAGCACCTCTCGCGGCTGGCCGAGTGGCAGGTCCACCTGCTGTGGACCTTGATCACCGAGAACCAGGAGCTCGGCCGCGACGAGCGTCAGATCGCGCGTCTGGTCGACGGCCTCCTGCCCGAGCTGGAGCAGGTGCAGAACTACGTCTGGCGACGCCATCTCGCGGCGTACGCGGGCCGCGCACTGGCCTCGCCGGAAGAGGATCTGGAGTCGAAGACCGAGGTCGTCGGCTTCGTCGACATGGTCGGCTACACCCGGCTGACCAGGCGAATCGAGGAGAGCGAACTCAGCGAGGTCCTCGACCGGTTCGAGATGCTGGCCACCGACGTGATCGGCCAGCACCACGGCCGGGTGGTCAAGATGATCGGCGACGAGGTCCTGTTCGTCGCCGATTCCGCGGTCGACGGCGCCGAGATCGCACTGGCCCTGTCCGAGCGGTCGGCCGCCGACGCCGACCTCCCGGAGGTCCGCGCCGGCATGGCGTCCGGCCGCATCCTCAGCCGTTTCGGCGACGTGTACGGCTCGGTGGTCAACGTGGCGAGCAGGCTGACCTCAGTGGCGAGGCCCGGCACGATCCTGGTGGACAAGGAACTGGCGGCCGAACTCGCAAAGGAACCGGCCTACGAGATCCGCGCCCGCCGCCCGGTCTCGGTCCGCGGCTACCACCGCCTGCGACCGTCCGCCCTGCGCCGTTCCCCCGAGCAGCCCACCGGCATGTTCGCCAGCTCCCAGCACCTCGCCGCCGAAATGCTGGGCCTGAAAGAACCGGACGACCCCTCGGAACCCGAGGTCACGCCGTCGCCGAAACCTCGCCGCCGTCGCCGCTGACCGGCGTCGTCCCCAGTTTGGCCTCGATCCGCTCGACCGCCGCGAGCAGCGCGGAGACCTTGGTGTCGAGCTGGTCGATCCGCGCCACCTGCGTCCGCACCTCGGCGTAGAAATCCCGCACCCGCACCGGGCGCGCCTCAGGAGTCCCGGGGTTGTCGACGAACAGGTGCGCCCCGAACGGGTCCTGCTGCCCGCCGACGCCGTCCACCGGCCCGTAGTGCGCTCGGCGCACATCGGCAGCGAAGCCGACGGCCGACGCCAGCGCCTCGTAGGCCATGACGATCGAGCCGTCCCACAAGGGCATCCTGCTGGTCAGTTCCATCGTATCCTCAAATCGTCCGGTTGATGCGCCTTCAGGATCCCGCATGAGCAACTCACGCGAGACCGTTTCCACCGGACTGGCGTCCCCGATCGCAATTCCACGTCGTGCACGTGCGCCTCAGCGCCTACTGATCGCTGAGGGACCACGAGTCTCACCGGCGGTCGAGCCCGGTCGTGAGTTGTGCGAGCATCGCACTGGCAACCTCGCCTTCGAGCGCGATCTCCCAAAGCTGAGCGGTGATCCGCTCGTACAGATCGATGTCGTCCGGATCGCTGATGATGAGCTCGGTGTGGTTGACCTCGACAGTCGCGATGTCGTCGATCAGGGTGTAACCGTGCAGGGTGATCGTGGGCAGGGGTGTGTCGAGGGGAACGATCCCGAGCCGCACGTTCGCCAGACCCGAAAGGTTGTTCAGGCGATCGATCTGCGCGCGCAGCACGGGTGCCGGGCAGATCGGATACCGCAGCGCGGACTCGCCGACCAGGACCGCTACCGATTTCCCCTCGTCGTACAACACCTCCTGCCGTTGAATCCGAGCCCGTACGGCCGCTTCCGTGTCAGACCGCGTTCCGTGCATTGCGGCTGCCAGCTCAAAGACCTCGTGGGCATAGGCCGGCGTCTGCACCAGGCCTGGCACCAGGAACAGTTCGACCGTGACGATCCGGGTGGCGTCACGTTCGCTGATCGCCTCAGTCCGTTGTCGCTCCGCGTGCCCGTTCCGCAGCTGGTGCTTCCACCGATCCCGTTCGAGCCGGATTTCGCGCACCTCGGCGCGAAGCGCGAGTGCGACATCGGCAGCTGCGCCGATCGAGTGCGCCCAGGCGGTCACATCCGAATCGGAGGGGAGTGTCCGCCCGTTTTCCACCCTGCTCACCTTCGAGGGGACCCAGCCGAGGCGTTCCGCGAACTCCTTACCGGTGCGGAATCCTGCTTCTTCCCGCAGGCCACGCAAGGTGTCGCCGAAAGCCAGTTGCCGAGTCTGAATCACTACGGTTTCACGAACTCCTCATGCGGTGTCGCGGCGGACCAGGACAAAGCTCGCCAGGCCTGGTGCCGCACGACCGCGTCGGGATCGTCATCGACCTCGACACCGGTCAGCACCTTGTCGTCGGTGAACAGCAAAACGGCGACACGTTCCTCATCGAACAGGTAGTAGTCATAGTCCGGGAGACCGAGTCCACGAGCTTCGCTCTCTTGGAGCCACCGCACGTCTTCACCGGCGGCGACGTTGGGCCCGATCGCCTGGAGCATCCAGTGAAGATATTCGGTCAGTGGCTCGGTCAGCATCCGGACGCGCTGAAACGGGATGCCCGCTTGTTTGAGCGCACGCACGTGCACAAGCCAGGCACGATCTTCAGCGGTCTCGGCGACCGGTACACCGGCTCGCCAACGCCGCACTTCCGGCAGGTCGACGGCGTACTCGCCCTGACATTCCCAACGCCACGAGGAACGGCGTACCGAGCCGAGCAACGCCACGAATTCGTCGTCGGCGTTCAGGATGCGGCGGCTCACACGCCACCCTCGGTCGCGAAACCGAGTAACGCGACAGGGACCTCGACGACCGTCTCGTGGTCAGGCAACCCCCTGGCACGCAACGCACTCAGTGCTTCCGGATCGGTCACCCGAGTCCCCTGGATGACGTAGGTACCGCGATCGGTCTGGTAGAGCTCCGGGCAGCTGCCGTTCTTCGAAGTGGAGCCAAGATGTGTAAGTTTCATGGCCAATCCTCTCGTAGAATCCATAGAATGCCCGTCGAAGCGGCGGCTGGCTATCGCCCATCCGGCGCCATCACCACCACCTGCGACTACCTTGGGTTACATTTTCTCGATGTTTGCGACCCTAGGCGCTTGATATCATGGATTCTATTGCGTCGCGACCAACGTTCGATCGATCCTTGGGAAATGACGAACGACGAACTGGCCGACCGGTGAAGGCCCGGATTCACGTTGATCTGGACGCCGTGCACCCGGTGGTGAACCGCGAGTGGCATCGAGCCCGGCTCTTGGCAATGCCTTCGCCAGGCGAACAGATCAAGATGCTGTGCGGACTCGTGGCGGAGGCGGCCTTCGAAGACGCCACCGACCGCACGACTGGCGGTGTCACGACATGCTGCTGGCCGTGTGACTCACTCTTTCGGCAGCAACACGGGATCGCAGCCTTCTCCGGACGTTCCTGGCCGTGACTGAACACGGAAGGAGCTGCGGGCGAGAACCACCACGACGACGACGCCCTGACGGCGACAAGCACAGCTTCGAGCGGGACGGACAGACCGGCGACGACATCGACCCGAAGCCGCGCCCCTTACTCTGGCACGGGGTGCCAGCTCGATCTCCCCGGTACGAAGGAGGATCCTTCGGCAGAGACGCGGTGTCGGCAGGGATGCCTTCCAGTCGCTAAGGCGTAGGGGAACGCTCACCCGGCGTCGCGTGGCCGGACGATTCCCTGTCCGGCGCGTGGGCGAGCGCCGTGTCTGAAGGCGCCGGTCGCTACCTGGTGTGTCAGGCCAGTCCGCGCCGCTGATGGGACGAAGCCGAGTCGCTCACACCTGGCGGGAGCGACACGGATCCCCCCGTTGTCCGCGTGGACATGAACGATCATGGGGAAACGGCCACAGTGTCACGCTCGACAGCTGAGCCGCCCTACGCCGGGAGTACGGCGTACTGGCGGACGTAGAGGTCGGTGTAGGTGACCGGGCCGCGGGGGCCGGGGACGTTGTCGAGGTTGATGCCGGTCTCGGGGACGGCCAAGAGCTTGAAGCCGTCGAGGAGGCGGGTGGGGGCGTTCCAGAAGACTCCGGTGCCGGTATAGCCGTCGAAGAACGCTTCGGCGGCCGTTTCGCTCTCGGTCGCGATGCCGGCGGCGAGGCCTGAGGTCTTGTCGTTGGCGATTTCCACCGCTTCGGCGAGAGCCGCGACGCGGGCGACCGTGACCGTCGCTTCGTGGTCGGAGTCCAGGGCCCATTCGTAGCCGATCGCGTGCTCGTGCGGGGCCAGGGACGGGGTCACGCCGCGCTCGGCGAGGGCGGCGGAGATCGAGGGCCACATCGCGTCATGCACGTTGTCGTGGATGAGGAGCAGGTTGAGACGGTTGCAGACGCCGAGCCTGTCGAGGCTCGCCGAGACCAGGTCGCACACCTTCGCCTCGTCCGCCGCTTCGTCGATGTAGAGCACGCCGCCGCCGTCCGCGTGGGCGAGGGTGCCGACGCCGTGGATCGCGGCCTCGGTGGCCAGGGCACGGGTGCTCTCGCCGCTGCCGCGGAGAATCACCAGCGGTACCAGGCTGGGCAGGCGGACCAGCGCCGCCGCCGCCTCACGCTCGACTCGCGGGACGAGCTGGATGACGTCGGCGTTGATGGCCTCCTCGGTGAGAGCAGGCGCGATCACGGTCTCGACCAGGCGCTGCGCGGATCCCAGCGCGGCCGAGCCGGTGCGCAGGACGCCGCCGTTGCGGGACTTCACCAGCTGGGACGCGACGTCCACGGTCACGTTCGGGCGCGCCTCGTAGTTGGCACCGATCACGCCCACCGGGCGGCGGCGCTCGATGAGGCGCAGGCCGCCGTCCAAAGTGGACACTTCGATGGTGCGCTCCTGGTGCGGGGCGCCCGCGAGCAGCCGAAGCTGCTCCGCCATGCCGTCGAGCCGCTCGGGGGTGATGGTGAGCCTGTCGAGCAGGCCCGCGCTCATGCCGTCGGCGCGGGACTTGACCACGTCCGCCTCGTTCGCCGCGAGGATCTCCTCACGGTGGGTGAGCAGCCGCTGCGCCATGCTGTCCAGCGCGGCGTCGATGGCCTGCTCACTCGCCGCGGCCAGTGACGGCGCGGCCCGCTTCGCCGAGCGTGCGCACTCTTCGACGGCCTTGGCGACCTCGTCCATCATTCGACTCCCTACCCGCGAAACCGGCGGGCCCCAGTGTGCCGCACCGGCCGGCGGCTACTTGACCGCGGGCTCGATGAGCCACAGGCCGCCCGCGAGGAGGCAGCCGGCCGCGAGCACGCCCAGCACCAGCACCCACAGCGAAGCGGGCACGCCGGTCAGCCTGCCCAGCTGGTCGGCGTCGGAGTCGCGGGCCTGGCCGCGGCGGCGCTTGATCTGCAGCTCGATCACCGGGCGGACGCCACCGAACAACAGGAACCAGGTCAGCAGGTAGACGCACGCCGCCTGCACCCCCGTCGGCGCCACCAGCGCGACGAGGCCGAGCAGCACCGCGCTGGCCACCACCGCGAACACGCCGTAGGTGTTGCGCACCATGACGAGCACGCCGAGCAGCAGCAACGCCGTCAGCGCGAGCACCAGCGTGACCAGGTTCCCGCCCAGCAAGGTCGCGAACAGCAGCCCCAGCAGCCCGGGAGCCGCGTACCCGGCGAGCGCGGTGAACGCCATGCCGGGACCTTCCGGCTTGCCGCGCGAAACGGTGACGCCGGAGGTGTCCGAGTGCAGCTTGATGCCCTGCAGGCGGCGGCCGACCAGCACCGCGGCCAGCCCGTGCCCGGCTTCGTGCACGATCGTCACCAGGTTGCGCGCGACCCGCCACGACCGGCTGACAAGGACGACGAGCAGGGCGACGCCACCGGCGATGAGCGTGACGGAACCGGCCGGGTCGGACTGGGTGATCATGGCGGAAACCGTACTGAGGTCGGACGAGGTCACCCGACCAGCTCACCACAACGGGGATCTAGGCCGCGTCAGGCCGTCTTCCCACCGCCGATCTCACCCGTGCGGTTCTCCCGGTCGGCCCGCAGCAGCAGGGCGGCCCAGCTGCGGTACGGCTGCCAGTTCTCGGCGATCTCCGCCAGCTCGGCGGGCTTCGCGGCCGGGACGCCGTAGACCCGGGTCATCTCCTGGTGCAGACGCCCCTCCGCCTGAGGGAACACGTCCGGATGCCCGGCGCCGCGCACGAGGATCAGCTGGGCGTAGAAAGGCCCGACACCGGGAAGCCGCTGCAATTGGGCCAGCGCGTCCTCGACCGGCATCGCGCGCAGGGATTCGGCGTCCAGCAGACCTTCCTTGGCCGCCCTCGCCAGCGCGCGCAGCCGTTCGATCTTCAGCAGCGGCAGGCCCGGCTGGACCTCGATCCCGGCCAGGACGTCCGGGCCGGGGAACGAGGCCAGCATCCGTCCGCCGACATCGACCGGCCACCCGTACTCCTCTGCCAACCGCTGTTTGACCTTCGCCGCCTGCACGATCCGCAAGCGGTGGCCGATGACACCCCAGCACGCGGCTTCGTACGGTGAGTGGAACAACACCGGCCGCAAGCCCGGATAGCTCAGCTGCAGGTTGCCGATCACCTTGTCCGCGGCGCCGATCCGGCTGAAACCAGTGCCGTCGACGTCGAGGGAGAGGATCCGGCGGACCTGAGCCACCGCGGCCTCGGCGAGCGACTCCGGCGCGTACACCTCGACCTCCACCGAACCGGGCGATCTCTGGCGGATCAGCGCCCCGACGTGAGCCCAGCCCCGCTCGGCCGGGAAAGCCAGCAGCAGTGTGCCTGCTTCCTCGCCCGCGTCCGGGCGGGCGGCCGGGGTGAAGCCCTCCAGGAACCGGATGGACGCGGCGAGGTCGAACGGGCCGTGCACGGGGATCTGATGCGTGGTCACCCGTGGGTGGTGCAGCGTCGGGGTGGTCATGGCCGTGCTCCTCACGTCCGGGAAATCCAACGCCCTTGACGGTAGGGAGGGGGTCCGACAGTTTCGGCGCACCGAGTCCCTGAAGGCCACCTTCACGGCGTTTTACGCTGTGAAGGTGGCCTTCAGGGACCTTGCCAGCGGCCGACTCGAGTTGCATACTGCCGGTATCTGAAATCTCGAAGGACCCGAGGGAGCTGTCAGTGCCGACGAGCCATCCCACCACCCGAGAGCGGCTGCTCGAGCTGCTTTCGCCGGGCACCGAACCAGGCCCGACCAGCGAGTTCGTCGATCTGCTCGGCGAATCCGCGCAGGCAGGGCCGTCGACAGGGCTCGCACAGCGGCTGATGCGGACGTCGCTGGTGCCGGTGATCTACGAGCACTACTGGCGGCCCGCGCTGGGCCGGGTCGTCAAGGGGCTCGCCGGGCCGAGCATGGCGGGCGAGGTCCGCCTCGCCGCGGAACTGCTGCACCCCACGCTCGGGAACGTCGTACTGGACGTCGCCTGCGGGACCGGCCGGTTCACCCGCGCGTTCGGGGAACTGGTGGGACCCAGCGGGCTCGCGGTCGGGCTCGACGGCTCGCGCACGATGCTCGACAAGGCCGTCTCGGCCGGGGGCGCCGAAGCGGTCACCTACCTGCGGGCGGACGCCGTTGACCTGCCGTTCGCGAAGTCCACAGTGGACGCTGTGTGCTGCTTCGCCGCGCTGCACATGTTCGCCGACCCCGACGCCGCGCTCGACTCGTTCACCAGCGTGCTCAAGCCCGGCGGGCGCGTCGCGATCCTGACCAGCGCGCGGCACGGCTGGCAACCCGCACGGCTGGTCGACACCGCGATCGGGATCGGCAGCGGGCAGCGGATGTTCGACCGGGGCGAGATCGCCGCGAAACTGCTCGCGCGAGGCTTCACCCGGGTCACCGAGCGGTACGCCGGGGTCACGCAGATCGTGGCAGGCAGCCTGCCCGGATAGCATCGCGGCATGACCTCCGAGCACGCCGCCCCGGTCCCGCCGCATGACGGCTACCTCCGCGCCCTGGTCGATTCGACGGCTGAGGCAGTGGCCGCGGCCGAACCGCTCGGGTCGCCCCACGACGGCGCGGCCTCTGACGTCCGTGAGGCCGTCACGGCGGAAGTCCGCACCCGCGCGGAGGAACTGGTGGCGCTGAGCCAGGACCTGCACGCCCATCCCGAAGAGGGCTTCGCCGAACACCGCTCGGTGCGCGCGCTCGGTGACTTGCTCGAACGCCACGGGCACGAGGTGACGATCGGCATCGGTGGCCTCGATACGGCCCTGGTCGCAAGGACGCCCGGCACGGACGGACCGCACATCGCCGTGCTCGCCGAGTACGACGCGCTGCCCGGCCTCGGGCACGCCTGCGGGCACAACATCATCTGCACCACCGCCGCGGGCGGTTTCCTGGGCGCGGCCGTCGTGGCGGAGCGGCTCGGCGGGCGTGTGTCGTTGATCGGCACCCCCGCCGAAGAAGGTGGTGGCGGCAAGGAGACGCTGGCTCGCGCCGGGGTCTTCTCCGACGTCGACGCGGTGGTGATGCTGCACCCGTTCAGCCACGACATCGTGATGCACCCGTTCCTCGGCAGGCGTCAGCTGGAGATGGTGTTCCACGGCGTCGGCGCGCACGCCTCCGCGCAGCCGTTCATGGGCCGCAACGCGCTCGACGCGGCGGTCAGCGCGTACCAGGGCGTTTCCGCGCTGCGCCAGCAGTTGCCGTCGAGCGACCGGGTACACGGCGTGTTCACCGACGGCGGCGCTCGCCCGAACGTGATCCCCGAACGGGCGGCGCTGCTGTTCTATCTGCGCTCCGCGAACCCGGACACCCTCGCCGACCTCGCCGAACGGATGACCCGTATCGCCCACGGTGCCGCGGAGATGTCCGGCTGTGGCGTCGAACTGCGCTGGGACGCGCAGCCCGCTTATCTGCCGATCCGGTTCAACACCACGCTCGCCGGACGCTGGTCGGTCAACCAGGAGCCGACCGGGCGCACACCACTGCCGCCCGGGATCGTGCCCGAGTTCCTCACCGGTTCGACCGACCTCGGCAACCTCTCTTACCGGATGCCAGCGATCCACCCGATGATCGCGGTGTCCGCCGCGACGGTCGCCCTGCACACCAAGGAGTTCGCGGCCGCGGCCGGTTCGCCCGACGGGGACAAGGCCGTGGTCGATGGAGCGCTCGGGCTCGCGCTGACCGCAGCCGACTACCTCGGCGACGCCGCGCTCCGGAACGCGGTGCACGAGGAGTTCGAGGCGTCAGGCGGAGCGCTGGACGTTCCCTCGTTCTTCGACTGAGGAGAACCTGAGTTTTCTCAGCTGATTCTTCTCAGCAAAGCCGGGGGTCATTCCACAGGGTTTTCACAACCGCGAGCGCGAACCTGGGTTCATGACCGAGAACGAGAGTCGGCCCGGCCCCGCCTCCACTGGTGGGCACCAGCCGCCCCAGCACCCCCAGTACCCGCCGTTCGCCCAGTACGGCTACCAGCAGCAGGCCGCGCCGAATCCGCTCTTCACACAGCCCCAGCCCCAGCCCGCCCCGGCGAAGAAGAAGGGCGGACGGCTGGCGATGCTCGTCGGCGCCACCGCGCTCGGCGCGGCGCTGATCGGCGGCGTCGGCGGGGCCGCGATCATCGGCGTCAGCGGTAGCCCGGCCGCGACCGGCTCCACCTCCCAGGTCGTCACCGGCCAGCAGGTGTCCAACACCTCCCCCACCGACGTCAGCGCGGTGGCCGCCAAGGTGCTGCCGAGCGTGGTCCAGGTGAACGTCACCCTGCAGCAGGGCGAGGCCATCGGGTCCGGCGTGGTACTGACGGCCGACGGGCGCATCCTGACCAACGCCCACGTCGTCGACGGCGCGGTCGGGGACGTCACGATCACCTTGTCCGACGGCACGAAGTACCAGGCCAGCGTGGTCGGCGCGGATACCAAGGCGGACATCGCCGTCCTGCAGGCCAAGAACGCCAGCGGCCTCACCGCGGCGACGCTGGGCGACTCCGGCAAGCTCTCCGTCGGCCAGGGCGTCGTGGCGATCGGCTCGCCGGGCGGCCTGCAGAACACCGTGACCACCGGCATCGTGAGCGCGCTGAACCGCAAGCTGTCCGACGTCGGCCAGCAGTCGCAGCAGCAGCGTTCGCCGTACGACCGCACCGCGAACCAGCAGAGCACGAACGCGCCGAGCTACACCGCGATCCAGACCGACGCCTCGATCAACCAGGGCAACTCGGGCGGGGCGCTGGTCGACGACTCCGGCAACGTCATCGGGATCAACTCGGCGCTGTACAACCCGAGCGCGTCGGCCAGCGGGTCCGCCGGCAGCGTCGGCATCGGCTTCGCGATCCCCATCAACGACGCCAAGACGATCGTGCGGCAGATCGTCGGGTGATCGCCGGGATGGACCGCGGTCGGGGCGGCCCATCCCTTGCCTCGGGAGATGCCCGCCAGGTCGCCGGTGCCCGAGCCCGCCAGGATGCTCAGGCTCAGCCCCTGGTCCCCCGCGGTGTGGTGCAGGACGAACGAACCCTTGCGGCCGTCGACGGACACCGCGAAGCGCTCGAAGGCTACGTACGCGCGCGAAGCCTCCGTCACGGCCGTCAGCATCTCGACGGTGCTCGTGCCCTCCACAGCTCCGGTGAACGTCTTGGCGATGGCCACCCGCGCGAACTGAGTGCCTTCGGCCTCGTCGGAGGACTGCGGGTCCCACTTGTCGAGGACGAACGAAGCCGTGGCGGTGCTGGTCATGATCGGTGTCCTGTCTGTCGAACGGGTGACTTCAGCACAGCTTGACCCCGATACCTGTCAGATCCTGTCAGGTATTCGCTAGCGCTTCCGGTTTCCGAACAGCCCCCGCGTGACCTCGCGGCCCAGCGCGCCCGCCGCGGACCGCAGGAACGACTTCACCGCCGGGTTCTTCATGGTCTGCTCGATGAAACCGGGCTCTTCCTTCTGCGGCTTCGCCGCCGGAGGGGCTTGGGGAGCGGGCGGCTGCTGCCCCTCCTGGACGGGCGGACCCGCCACCTTCGCGGCGAGCTTCTCGTAGGCCGACTCGCGGTCGATCGTCTCGGAGTACTTCGCGTGCAGGTCCGAAGCGTTCGTGGCCGCCGAGATCGCCTCTTCGCCGATCGAGCCCATCAACGACCGCGGCGCCCGCAGCTTCGTCCACGCCACCGGCGTCGGCGCGCCGCGCTCCGAGAGCACCGTCACGATGGCCTCGCCGATGCCCAGCGACGTCAGCGCCTCTTCGAGGTTGTAGACCTTGGTGTTCGGATACGTCTTCACCG
Source organism: Amycolatopsis sp. H20-H5 (assembly GCF_035828755.1). Classification (NCBI taxonomy): domain Bacteria; kingdom Bacillati; phylum Actinomycetota; class Actinomycetes; order Pseudonocardiales; family Pseudonocardiaceae; genus Amycolatopsis; species Amycolatopsis sp. H20-H5. The sequence goes on from NZ_JAYMZS010000091.1 coordinate 11,584, forward strand.
TGCGGGACAACGCCTTCTGGTCGTCCGGGGTGAACGCGCGCAGGGCGTGCTGCACCCGCGCGCCGAGCTGGGAAAGCACGTTGTTCGGGATGTCGGTGGGCAGCTGCGTGCAGAAGAAGATGCCCACGCCCTTCGAGCGGATCAGCTTCACGGTCTGCTCGATGCGCTCCAGGAACGCCTTCGACGCGTCACTGAACAGCAGGTGCGCTTCGTCGAAGAAGAACACCAGCTTGGGCTTGTCGAGGTCGCCCGCCTCGGGCAACTCCTCGAACAGTTCGGCCAGCAGCCACATCAGGAAGGTCGAGAACAACGCCGGCTTCGCCTGCAGGTTGTCCAGCTCCAGCAAGGTGACCAGGCCCTTGCCGCCGGTCTCGCGCATCAGGTCGTGGACGTCGAGCTCCGGCTCACCGAAGAAGTCCTCGCCACCCTGGGCCTCCAAATTGGACAGTGCGCGCAGGATGACCCCCGCTGTCGCCCCGGAAACCCCGCCGATGCCCTTCAGGTCCTCCTTGCCCTCGTCGCTGGTCAGGTGCGTGATGACCGAGCGGAGGTCCTTCGTGTCCAGCAGCGCCAGCCCCCGCTGGTCGGCCCAGTGGAAGATCAGCCCCAGCGTCGACTCCTGGGTCTCGTTGAGCCCCAGCACCTTCGACAGCAGCACCGGCCCGAAACTGGTGATCGTCGCGCGGATCGGCGAGCCCTTCCCGCCGGTACCCAGCGAGAGGAACTGCACCGGGAACGCGGCGGGCTGCCAGTCGTCGCCGAGCTCCTGCGCGCGCTTGGACAGCTTGTCGCTGCTCGCGCCCTGCGCGGCCAGCCCGGACAGGTCGCCCTTCACGTCGGCGAGCACGACAGGCACCCCTGCCGCGGAAAGCTGCTCCGTGATCAGCTGCAACGTCTTGGTCTTGCCAGTACCGGTCGCGCCCGCGACCAGGCCGTGCCGGTTCAACGTCGCCAGCGGCAACCGGACGGCGGCACCCGCCTCGACCTGGCCATCGATCATCACGGCGCCGAGCTCGATCGCCGCACCCTCACTGACATACCCCTGCGCGATCTCCTGCGCGGGCCCCGACGACGTCTGCTGCTCGGCCACTGGCTGCTCCCGATCCGTCCCTGGCGTGTGTCCGACGACACACCTGCGGTGTCCCGAGCCAGAGCGTAACGCGCCGAACACGCAGGTGGCGCGGCTCGTATCCCCGTGTCGGGTTAGGGTTCCCCGGTGACCGACCGCCTAGTCTGGATCGACTGTGAGATGACGGGGCTCGACCTCGGCAGCGACAAGTTGATCGAAATCGCCGCGCTGGTGACCGACGCCGAGCTCAACGTGCTCGGCGAAGGCGTCGACATCGTCATCCACGCGGATGACGATGCACTCGCGGCCATGCCCGACATCGTCCGCGACATGCACGCGCATTCCGGGCTCACCGAGGAGGTCCGGCAGTCCGCGGTCACCCTCGAGGAAGCCGAGCAGCGTGTCCTCGCCTACATCCGCGAGCACGTCCCGGAGCCCAACAGCGCGCCGCTGGCGGGCAACTCCATCGGCACCGACCGCGGCTTCATCTCGCGCGACATGACCGAGCTCGACACCCACCTGCACTACCGCATGGTCGACGTGTCCTCGATCAAGGAGCTCGTCCGCCGCTGGTACCCGCGGATCTACTACGCCAAGCCCGAGAAGGGCCTCGCGCACCGGGCGCTCGCCGACATCAAGGAATCCATCAGCGAGCTCGACTACTACCGGCGCGTCGCCTTCGTCCCGCAGCCCGGCCCCACCAGCGAGCAGGCCAAGGCCGTCGCCGCTGAAGTGCAGGAACAGCACCACGGGTAACCCCCTGCGAGTCCGCCGAAAGGGCACGATACGATATTCGAGCCGTGGTGATCGGAGACGAAAACCGCGGTAATGGTGGGCGTAGCTCAGCTGGTAGAGCACCTGGTTGTGGTCCCGGAGGTCGCGGGTTCGAGCCCCGTCGTCCACCCCATCACCCCAGTCTGTCGGGGCCGGAAGGCCCACAATCGGCAGGCTGGGGTTTTTGTTTCAGTTCTTGTCGCCGCCGCTCTTCCACTCGTCCCAGGACAGCTGCCAGACACTCCAGCCGTCGGTGCTCTCCAGCGCCGGGCCACCGCTGTTGGCGACGGTGACGAGGTCACCCGTCTTGGACGTGTCCATCAGCCACTTCGCGTTTTCGGTGGAGAGGTTGATGCAGCCGTGGCTGACGTTGCGCTTGCCCTGCGAGCCCACCGACCACGGCGCGGAGTGGTAGAAAATGCCGCTGTAGGACATCCGGACCGCGTACTGCACGAACGTCCGATAGCCGCCCTTAGTGTCGGCAGGGACGCCGTACGTGCCGGAGTCCATCGTGTAGCCGACGTGCTCGCTCATCACGGTGTAAGTGCCGCCCGGGGTGGCGTGGCCGGGTTTGCCCATGGAGATCGGCATGGACTTGACCTCCTGGTCGTTGACCAGGACCTTCAGCTGGTGGGTGCCGCCGTCCGCGAGCGCGACCACCTTGTCCCCGACGATGACGCTCACCGGCTTGTCCTCACGGCCGTAGGTGCCGTTGCCCAGGTTCTTGCCGTAGATCGCGGCGTTGACGGCGATCTTGGTGCCGCTCTTCCAGTACCCCCGCGGCCGCCAGGTGACCGACTTGTCGCCGAACCAGTGGAAGGCGCCCTCGGCCTTGGGTTCGGTGACGACCTTCAGCGCCTTCTCGGCCGCAGCCTTGTCCGCGACGTTGCCGGAGAAGGTGAAAATGAGGGGCATGCCGACCCCGACGGTCTCGCCTTCGGCAAGGTTGACCGACACGGAAACCTGCCGAGCGGGCTTCACGGTGGTGAAACTGGAGGTCGAGGTGACGGGCTTGCCATCGGACCCGGTGGCGGCCGCGGTGACCGTGTAGCTCTTGCCGTACCCGAGCGGTTCGCTGGACTCCCAGCCCGAGCCGTCGGCCTTGGCCTTGCCCGCGACCTGCTTGCCATCCGCACCCGCGAGCTTGACCTCCCCGATCTTGCCGTCGGCGACGGTCACGGTCACCGGTTCACCGGGCGCGACGTCCCCGGCACCCTGCGCGGGAGCCAGGCTGAGCGCAGCAGCCTTGACCACGGGAACACTGCTGCTCGGCGGGGCGCTGCCACTCGGCCCAGGACCACCCGAAGGTGTGGACGTACAACCGGCCAACGTGAGCCCGGCCACGATCACCAGCACCGGAACCGCAGCCCCACCCCAGACCTTCATGACAAACCGCCCGTTCCGTAGCAAAATGACCCGATCGTGCAGCTACAGTGTGCCTGACCGGCCACGACACCCCCGCGCAGACAGCCAGCCGGGCGTGGCGCGGCCAAGCCGACCCCCTGAACAACGCGCCGTCGGCCCTGTGTTAATGTTTTCCACGTCGCCGAGGGTAACCACGGCGGTCTTGCCAAGCGCCATTAGCTCAATTGGCAGAGCAGCTGGCTCTTAACCAGCGGGTTCGGGGTTCGAGTCCCTGATGGCGCACTCCCAAGGTCCAGGTCACTTAAAACGGTGACCTGGGCTTTTGTGTTTTTCGGAGTCATTTCTTCCACTTCCCGACCGTCCTTTATGGTCTCCTGCGAGCCCGAGGAGAGCCCGAGAGTGCGCGTCGAGTGCAACGGCTGCCGCGGGATGATCCCGGCGATGGCCTCAGCCGCCGCGAGAGCGACCTCCGTCAGCACGTTGGTGTAGAGGTCCATGGTCACGGTGATCGACGAGTGCCGGAGCATGTGCTGCACCACCTTGATGTCCACCCCCGCCGCCAACGCCATCGTCGCTGCCCCGTGCCGCAGCCCGTGCAACGTCACCGGCGGCAACCCAGCCAGCCGGACCAGCTCACTGAACGTGTCCCCGACGTCAGCAGGATGCAGTGGACTGCCGTCAGGCTGAGTGAACAGCAGATCGGTGTCGACCCAATCGCTGCCGAGCCGCTCCCTATCCGCGTCCTGACACGCCACGTGGCGGGCCAGGACCAGAACCGTGTCCGTATCCAACGCCACAAGACCTTCCGACGACGGAGTCTTCGGACTCGACTGACCGGTCTCCCACCCGTACTGCACGATCTGATTCGCCACCTCGATCGACGACGCTTCCAGATAAGTGTCCGACCGACGCTGCCCGCACGCCTCACCACGACGCAACCCGGTATGCGCGATCAGATGGAACAACGGATACAGCCGGTGATTCACCGCGAAGTCCAAAAACTCCCCAGTCAACTCCGGGGTCCACACCATCACCGGAAACGGGACCACCCCAGTCTTGCGCCATAACTCCACCCGCTCCGGAGTCCACAACTTCGGCCGAGGCCGATTCGCCGGAGGCAACGGCACCAGAGACGCGACGTTCACCAGCAGCAACCCCTCCTTCACCGCAGGCCTCAAAACCGCACGCAACGACTCGACGATCTTGCGCAACGACGACGGCCCCACCGGACGTTGCCACTTCACCGCCGCGACCTTCACCGGATCGCCACTCTCCCGATACTCAGCGATCCGCTCGTTGTGCTCCCCGATCCCCTCGACCATCGCGTCCAAGTGCCCGACCCGAAGTTTGTCCCGCCGCAGATGCCCCAGATGCGGACGCAAATACAGCCGGACATGCGACTCATACGAGCGGAACATGTTCCGGCTGACCGTGCGCTTCTTCACCACCAGGAACTCATCGAAAACCTGGTCCATCAACGGATGCTCCAACGCCGCAGCACCGGCCCGGACGAGCCATGATGACTGAAGGTCTCCTAAGCCTGCAGGGAGTCAGCCTTCGCGCCGTATCGATGTCAGCGAGGTTCCCGCAGGTTCAGAGCCCGCTCGATCGGCTCCAGCTTGGGGTTACCCGTCCCGAACGTCTCGATCGCCTGACCCCGCAGCTCGGTCAGCATGCGGACAGCGGTCGCACCGTCGTGTTCGGCCATGGCCCGCCGGATGGTCTCCGCGATGTCGGCCTCGGTGAGGAAGTCACGCCGCCGACGAGCACGGAACGGCCGCACGAACGTCGCGCGGCTCCGGGCAGGCGCCTCAGGCGGGCGGACGGCGTCCGGGGTGCGGTAAGGAATCGTCACGTCAGGCAAGGACACCGGGCTGGGCTCGGGTGAGCCAGCCGCCGGCAGATGGGGCCGTAGCACCGCACGCACGTCCTCGATCCCGGGCCGATCCTCGATGTTCTTGGCCAGCAGGGCCAGGGACAGCTCCGCCAGATCCGGGTCCACGCCACCGACGAACTGTGACAGCGGTGCCGGCAGGTCTTCCAGATGCTGTTTTTCCAACGTTTTACCACCGTCTGCGATGAACGGGGGCCGTCCCGCCAGCAGGTGGTAGAACACGCATCCCAGGCTGTACAGGTCCGATTCCACGACCGGCTCGCCGCCCAGGAATTGTTCCGGCGCCGCATAGTCGTCGGTGCCGACAAAATTCCTGGTATACCTCGTTGCGTCTGCGTTCGACGGTATCGCGATCCCGAAGTCGATCACGTAGACGACTCCGTTTTCGCCGACCAAGAGGTTGTCGGGCTTCAGATCACGGTGGATGATTCCTCCCGCGTGACAAGCGGCCAGCGCTTCCGCCACCGACGTGCCGATCGCAGCGAACTCGATGGGCCGGGGCGCGGTGTTCTGGCGGTACCGGGTCAGCTTGAGACCGCGGATGTAGGTCATCGCCAGATACGGGACAGAACCGTACTCGCCCTGACCAACCACCGTCGGGATGTTCGGGTGATCAAGATCGCTCAGGTAGCGGCCCTCCCGTGCGAAGCGCCCCATGACGCGCCGTCGGGCTTCAAAGTCCAAGTCGGCGGTCACCGGCAATTGCGGAACCTTGACGATCACCTGTTTACGGGATTCCAGATCGAGCGCAAGGTACGCTACGCCCATTCCGCCGTCGTCCGCCCAACGGTCCACCTGAAAACGCTGGCCGAGCACCGCTCCCTGCATCAGTCCGGGCCTGGATCGGTCCCCCGCGTTCGTCATGAACCGAAGGTTAGCTCACCGGACACCGTGCCCCCGCAGCAACTTCCCGTCTTCCCGCGTTTAAGATTCTCTCGCTACCGAGCGATACGGAACGGGAGATGAACGGGAAAACGTGACAAATCCTGGACAGATTGTGCGCGTGAGTGCCAGCGACCTCGGCTCGCAGGGCTGCCCGCAGGCGTTGGCACACAAAGCTCGGCACAGCACGGTGTTCCCGTCTTCAGCCTTGACCGATTTCACCCTGGGTACGCTCATGGACGCGGTGAACCTTGCCGAATTCGACGGCCGAAACGACGCGGCAGTAATCGACGAACTCGCCCGGACCCAGGGGACGTTCGGGGCAGGCAAGCCGCCGGCGCATTCAGGACTGGTTGCCTGGTCGATCGAGGCGTTCCGGAACTACCGCGCCGCCTGGCGGGCCCACCAAGAAGCCATGCCCACTCCATGCTCCGTCCCCGTGCGATCCCGGTGGAAGATCTCACACCGCCGGGACGCTGCGGACCACCGCGGAGTGCGCCAGTACGAGCAGACGTGCTGGGGACGCCGGTACCGGTCCGAGGACGACCACATCCGGGAAATGTGGCTGCTCGGCTTAACGACACCGTCGGGCCGGCCCGAGGAGGTCACCACCGCCGCCGCCAACGTAGCCGCGTTCGGCGGGAACGGCCCTCCGGATCAAGTGCGTGTCGTCCTGTTCGGCGCCACCTCGTCGGTCGCCGTGCCGGTTCTCGACCGGACGACCGAGCAGATTCGCGCGCGAGCACGGGAAAAGGTCGCACCGCGGCTCCTCGAGATCGTGGACGGCACTACGCGACAGGCAGGCCGCGACTGCGCAGTGTGCCCCGACACGCCTGGATGCGCCGCACTTCCCGCGGCCGACCTCCTACCGGAGGTCACAACCGTGCCTGGGCCACGGCGGACACTTTCGGTCACTGATCTGCGATACCACCAAGGCTGCCCGGCGCGTTATCACTTGAGGCGGCAACTGCACCTCCGCGACACCGGACTCATCGAGAGCCGGCCGATCCTCATCGGCCGCGCGGTCGACGCCACACTGCGGGATCGGCACACAGGTCGCCCCCGCCGGTGTCGGCCAGACGATCCTGCAGGCGAGGACGTCGCTGCACTCCTCAAGGAAGATCAGAGGTCCGCGAGGGAGATATTGGCTCGACACGCGACGCTGTGCCCGTTCCCGGACGTCGAAGAAGTGCGGGATGACCAGCACCAGTTCATCGTCGCTCACCACACGAGGCTTGACGTGGTTTTCGGCGGCACCCCCGACCTCCTGTACCGAAGGGCCGACACGTGGGTGTGGAGAGAGACAAAGACCTCGCGGCGCAGGCTACGGCGCGATCGGCCCTTACTGCGACAGGTGCCCCAGCTGGCGCTGGCGGTCCTGATCCTGTCTGCCGGAGCACCGGGGCGTTCCCCGGGCCGTTCCCGAGTCGAGCTGGAACACCTGCGGCCTGACGGATGCGCCCTTGAAGAGTTGGACCCCGTCAACCCGGCTGTCGTGGCGGAAGCCCGGAAGGTCATCGGCGAGCTGGCGGGACCGTTACTGGGCGACACAGCGTGCGCACCGGGAGTAGCGCATCTCACCGCGAGCGGGCGATCCGCACCGTGACCGTCGATAGCGAGGACGAGGAGCTGCTCGGCGCGGTCGCGAGTGCCCTGGTGACCCTCGATGAGCTGGACGACCTCACTGCCTTCCGAATGCCGTATCCAGCGGCCGTACAGACCACGCTGGACCGGTTGGCTCTGCATTGCCTGCGCCGGCGCGCGCGGCCGCCATCTTCCGTGATGGGGATGGTCCGCTGGGGCTACGAGCGCCCCCTCGGCACATGGCCTCTGGTGCTCCTCGCGGACATCTACCCTGCGGATGACCTGCTGCTCGACGGACGCTCAGGCGCGCCAACCGCGCTCTGCCACGAAATAGCCCTTTGCGCGGAGACCACCAATCCGTTCCTTGAGGTGTCGCGCCAGGTAACGGGGATGGCGGCATTCGCCGCCGAACGCGATCTGGCATTGGCGTACCGTGCGATGCGGAACGTGCTGGCGACTTATCCGATTCTCACCAACGAACGGTTCAACGAGGTGCGATTCGCCGGGATCGGCGCACTCGACGAGTATTTGGGTCAATTCTTCGTCAAGATCGAGCCCGGTTTCGATGCAGGCGGCGAGATTCGCGCCTGTGACGGCTGCGGTGGCCCGCTGCTGCCAGCCGACGGGGGAAACTGGTGGTGCGAGCGGGAGGAGTGCGCGGCCGAGGGACTCGTGGCTCCCGGTGAGCGGTGGGACCACGATACTCAGGTTTTCTTGCAGGGGGATCGCCGCCACCGGCAGTTCGTCTCCGGTCCCGGCCGGGCGGTCCAGCGTCTCGGCGCCAAGTTGACGCTGTCCGGGGCACGGGTCGGCTACTGGCCGATGTCCGGCCCTGGCGACCTGCGGGTGACCCTGCCCGGTAGGCAGGCCCGGACGGTGAATGTTGTTGACTGGCACAGCCCGGCGCTGCTTGGCCGAGCGATCGCCGCGTCGGTGACCGGCTATGGCATCGACGCCCTGTGCTGGGTGGTCGCCTCATACCGGACCGACGCCGACCCCAGCTACCTGCGGATCGCGAGCGAGCACGCGATGTCGCCCTGGATCTTCACCGAGGATGGGTTCACCGACATGATCAGGTGCGAGGTGAAGGACCATGCGTAGCAAGAAGTGGTATGCCGAACTCACCGATGAGCTCAAGCAAACCGGGTTGGACCTGCCGCTGGACTTGCTCTGTCCAGTCGAACTGGGCCTGACCCTGTTGTGGAAGCTCGACAAAACACAGCCGCCGGCGTCGGTCTGGCCGCTGCTGGGCGGGTACCCGTTCGCGCAGGCAGCAGACCTGGCGGACGATCCGGCTCAGGGCTGGATGATCACCTGCGTCCGGCACCGGCTCTGGCCACTGCGTCGGCCGGAAGCCTGGCTCGAGGCCCTTCGCGACTACCAGGAGTTGGACTCCGCTGTCCGCGCGTTCCGGATCGCGGAGGACCTGAGCTCGTTCGATTGGGCCGGGACAACCACCCTCGATACCCGGTTCGCGGTGTACGAGCAGGCCTTGAACACTTTACCGGGCTTCGTCGACGGGCGTCTGGCCCCGGCGGAGGCGGGCCGCTACTTCTACTTCGACCGCGACGAGCGAGTCGAGGTGGAGATTCCTGACGACATCGCAGACCAGGCACGTGAAGTTCCGGGGCATGACCTCATCAACCGCACGGTGACGAACGGGGAACCCCTCAACATCACGTGGGCAGAGCTCGCCGAGACTGCCGCGTGGATGGATGACTGCGCAGTCGAGGGCGAGCGCGCGAACTGGCAGACTAGTATCGAGTCGACGCGGCTTCTAATCCGGGACGCCCAAGAGCATGATTTCGCCGAAGGCTGCGAGTTGCGGCTCGATGGGCTCCTCCACGCCGTCGGGGTCGTCGGAGTCGGGAAGAGCACCCTCATGAAAGTGCTCGCAGTCTGGGCGGCGCGCCAGGACGAGCCGCTGCGGATCCTCCTGGTGGTCGGTGACGTCGCCGACCAACTCGCCACGGCGCAGGAACTGCGGAGCTTCCTCGGCGACCAGGCGGTGGTGCCGATCATCGGCTCGTCCAACCGCGAGCAGCATGTCCAAGGGCTGCACCGCAGACTCGCCGCGAACGGTCACGTTCGGATGGCAGGACATCACGAGGCTGAGGGATTCGCCGATCTCGGCACGGCCTGCCCGCTCGATGCCCTCCGGGCCGCGGAAACGCCAGTACGTGCGGTCGACGCCCCGTGCACACGGCTCTACGCCGCTGACGGCCGGACCACCGGCCGTCAGCGGCCACGCGCGTCGAGCTGTCCCTTATGGAACGAGTGCCCCCGGCACGGAAATGCTCGTGATCAGGTCAAGGCGCGCGTGTGGGTAGCAAATATGGCGTCGCTGGTGGCCAGCCCCGTTCCGGCACACCTCGGTGGCGTTCGACTGCGCCAGCTCGAGCTGGCCTGCCTTCGCAGTGACCTCATTGTCGTCGACGAGGCGGACAGGGTGATGATGAACCTGGATATGGTGTTCGCCCCCACTGCAACGCTCGTCTCCCGAGAGCCCCATTCGTGGCTGGACACCTTGTACACGCACAACATCCGCGAGCTATCGCGGGCGGGGCGCCTCCAACTGTCCGACCGCAATGTGCGGAACTGGGAAGTGGCCCTATCCGTCGTGTCCGGCGCCACGAACCAGCTCTACTCGATGCTGATCGCGGACGACGATCTGCGGAAATGGGTGGGGATCGAGTACTTCAACTCCTGGACTCTGCAGGGGAAACTCCTCGCAGAGCTGTACCGGTCTAAGAACGCTGAGCCCGAGGAGGACGAAGAAGCACTGGCGGACGAGCCCGGAGTCTCCCGTACTGAGGCCGACAAGGTGTTCGACCAGTTTCGGGACGACCCGTTGGGAGACAACGGCCCCTACGAGACCCTGGCCGACCGATTGGCCGCGACGACGCAAGACCTGCTTCACACCCTGAATCGCAAAGCTGTCGCGCACCGGCTGGCCGCAATGATCGGTGAGCTCAAGGTGCTCGGCACACCGGACGAGCCGGGCCACGTGGCCGAAAACGACTCCCTTGTGCGCAAGCTGGAGTTTGTCCTGCTGCTGTCGGCGCTGCACCACCGACTGGACCGGTTGACCCACCTCTGGCCGCTGGTCGAGGACGCGATGCGACTGGACTCCACCGACAACGAACTGATCCGCCGCCCGCCGATGGACTACCTCCCGCTCGTGCCCGAGTCACCGATGGGCAACGTCCTGGGCTTCCAGTACGTCGTCGACGAGCACGACGGCGAACGCGACGCGGTGACCGGGATTCTGCGATTCTTCCGGTGCACCGGTGTCGGACGGGAACTGCTGTTCTCCCTGCCCTCTCTCGGTGCCGACACCACCACCGGCCGCGGCGGGCCGCACGTGCTGTTGCTTTCAGGTACCAGCTGGGCCGGGACGTCGACACGCGCACACGTCGTCGCGCCGGTCGGTGCGGTCCTACGGCCGTCGCCCGAGGCCGAGGAGCGGGTGCGGGAAACCGTCTTCAAAATGCGGTTCTTCCACGACGACAACGGGAATCCCATCAGCCTGTCCGGGCGATCAACCCGGATCCGGCCGTCACTGCTGCGAACGCTCGTAGACAAGCTCGGTAAGCCCGGACCGAACGGGATTCCGCCGCTGGAGGAAGAGATCCGGGACGTCAAGGACCCGAACCGACAACGCGCGCTGCTTCTGGTCGGGAACTACCGGGACGCCCGCGACGTCGCGGACCAGCTGAACGCGATGCCCGACTGGAACGGCCACGTCAAGGCGCTCGTCCCGGACAACGCCGACCTGGGAGGTGAAGCAGACGACCTTGATCGCTCCGGGGTCATCCGGCGCGGCAACGTGGGTCTCTTCGCCACCGATGCCATGGCTCGGGTGCTTGTTGCGCCGATGCTAGCAATCGAGCGCGGCTACAACATCCTGAACCGGGACAACGACGCAGCGCTAGGCGTGGCACTGTTGCTCACCCGACCTCACCCGGTACCGACCGACATCGGGCTCTCCGTGCTCGCCATCAACGACTGGGAGAGCCGATACACCCGAGGCCTGCCCGTGGCGGGAGACGAGCATCCGGTGTCCTTCGCCGCCCTCGTAGCCGCTCACGATTCGCTTGACGCCGCTGGGCGGGCGTTCCGTTCCATCGCCCGCAGCAAATGGGGTGGTCTCTTGATCCGCCGGTACGCATACTCGGTACTGACCCCGGACGAACAGCGCTCGTTCGCCTGGGACCAGCTGGTCGTGCTCTGGCAGGTGATCGGCAGGCTCGTCCGAGGTGGGGTCGCCGCCCGGGTTGTCTTCGTCGACGCGAAGTTCGCGCTTGCGACCGCAGAAGCACAATCGCCAAACGCCCAGCATCGCCCTCGGAAACGGCGACGCGACCACGCCCAGTCCAGCCTGCTCCACGGCATTCGGGACGCCTTGCGCCCGTACTTCGACCCGCAGCCGGGCGACGACCCGGTAGCCCCATCGGAAATGCAGCTCGCCGAGCTGCTGTACGAACCCGTTTATCGAGCGTTGTGCAAAATGCTCGACCAGGCCGAGCTCCCTGCCCTGGACGGCCCTGGCCCCAGCCCACGGAGGACATGACCTTGGCTCAGCGATACACATCAATCCGGCGAGCGGCTTACGAACCCGCCACGGACAGAGACGCCCTCACCGTCGGCTTCCACACTTTGGAATTTCCCGAGTTCGTCGCAGCGCAGGTACTCGATCTCGCCAATCTCGGCCGCACAGGCCGAGCTCGGCTGCAAACACCGCCGACACGACAACTGGATGCCCTGCTTCAGGCTCTGGATCTACGTCTCGGTGTGCTGCCACGCCCGGTCGCGGCGAGCGCAGGTGCGCGAACCTGGCTGTACTGCCCGGAAGACGCGGGCGAGCCGCTGCCCGTCCCGATCCTGCTGCGGTTGCTGGAGTTCTGGATCGAAGAGATCGGCTCGGAACATCCGGAAGAGGCGAGCCGGGTGGGCGAAGCGCTGCACGCCAAGACACCCGTGTGGCAGAAGAAGGAGATTTCGCTGACGCGATGCCACACCAGCGACGGCGGAACCGCCCAGCCCACCAGCCTTCAGTACCTGCTGATGACACAGTACTTCGCCCGCCAAATTCAGAAGCTGCTGCCGTATGACTCCGGCGAACAAGTGCTGCACTTCCGTTCCGTCGCGCGAGGAGCACGTCAACAAGGTGCGGAGCTGATGTCCCAGCCGCTCTTCCACGACGACGAGCAAGGGCGGTGGTGGTTCTCGGTCACTGTCACCGTCACCCTCCACACAGTGCCGTTCCATCCTCTGCCGCGGGTGCACCTGCACTTCGGCGTGCGCCGGTGGGCCACTCATCCCGACCCGAAGACCGGGTTGGTGCGCCTGGGATACCGCCGGAGCAGCACCGTCTACCTGCGCCCGGTTGCTTCGTGGCTGCCCGGCATCCCCGTCAGTGACCGCTACAGCGTGGCGCACGTGGCCAAGCACGGCGACGAACATGCATGGCGGCAAGGTGATCCCGCGAAGCTGATGCAGCGGCTCGCCCTCAATGCCAGGCCGTTCCCGGACCCGGCTGAGCTCATGAGCGACCCCGAACGATGGTTTGCCGGTGAGCGAGGCGTCGACGCACTGATCGCATACAGCTCGCCCATGGGTCAGCACGGTGTGGGCTCAGGCTTCATGTCTCACGAGCGCTCCCGTTTGGTCGAGTGGGCCGAGCAGGCGCTGCTGCCGGACTTGACGCGAGTCCCTGATCTCACCCGGTCGCAGCTGCCCGCGAATAAGCCCTCCAACGCGCGCCAAGGCGGCTCAGAGGAGCGCACGGCTGCGGCCAAGGAAGAGCTCCGGCGCACTCGGCGTGCGTCGGTGGCCGCCTTGTACACGGAATGGTCCGGCGCTCCCGAGTTCACCGCGCGGCTGCTGTGGCGCACCGAGCGGACCCGTGACGAAGCGATCCTCGCTCTCGCCGAGGTGTTCGGTTTGGAGGGCGACGGCGGGGCCAACGAAGTAGCCGTGCAGGCCCACGACCGCAGCGGCCGTGGAGAGCCCGTCCTGCTGCAGTGGCGGACACCAGAATTGGTGGTGACCTTGAGCTGCCTACGACTGGACAACGGACTCACGGACAGCCTGGACGTACCGTGGGAGCCGGCCCGAGACCGGGCGGACCGCGCGTCCCGGGCGCTGGGCAAGCGCCGGGTGGACATGGGTGAATTCCTCGCCAAGAACGGTGCGGACGCGGCGGTCCCCTCGGTCGCTCTCGTGGAGATCCACGGCCGCACCGTGTTCCGCGGTCGTAACGACCCCAAGTTCGCACTGCGGCTCGGCGCGACCGACAGCGGGGTCGTCACCCAGTTCGTCACCACACCCAGCTCGCGGCGTGCGGAAAAGGAACTGCCCGCCGCGGCCGAGTCGTCCTGGGTGGACGCGCTGCGGCAACTGGGCGCGACGGTGATGCCACGCACCGACGTCCCAGCTGGCTTGCCCAACGGGGTCCAGTACCTCGCCGTCTGGACGGCGACGAAGGCCCGCGGCGCCTCCGCACGGTCGGCCAAGGGCAAGTTCCCGGTCGCGGTGCTGGTGCGCCCCGGCACTGGCGATTCCAGCGAGATCCTGGGCTGGGACGCCGAGGCCGTCGAAGGCATGGGAGCGTGGATCGTGTACCCGCGTTACCTGACCCGGCTGCCCACGCTCGCAGCGGTCTCCGTGCACGACCTGGCCGATACAGGCGAACGCGAAGAATCGTGGTTCGACCGGCCGCGGAACCGTGAGGAACAACAGTCCGCCACGGAGGAGTTCCTGCATCGCGTGCTCTCCTCGGCCGAAGTGCGAGGCACGCCGACCGTTCTTCTCGTCGATGCGCAGAACATCAGGAACCTCTGGACGTGGGTGCAGGACGGTGAGGTGCACAGGGATATCATCCGCACCGGCGTCGCTCCCGCTGGCCGTCTGAACCCTTGGCTGCGGCTCGTCCGGGTCCGCACCGGGGACAGGCGGGAAACCCCGCAGTGGTGGGGCCTTGCGGACGGTGACGGGGCGAACGGCCTCCCGGCCAATCTGTGGAAGAGCACCACACCGGAGGACGGTCGGATCTTCTACAGCACCACACCGAAAGCGTCCACTGCGCAGAGTTCCGCGGTAGCGGCGCACAAGCTGCAAAGCAGGCAGATCCGCCGGGGTGGGCGGAAGGGTGAGCCAACGATCGACGTAGACCGGCCGGCGTGGAACCCCGGTCTCGTCGAAATCGCGGTGCTCGGGTGTCACCCCGACGACGGTGACGATCCGCACGCCCTGGCGATGGCCGTCCACCAGCTGAGGCAGGCCCCGGACTACCGCGACGCGCTCGGCAGGCCGCTGCCGCTGCACCTCGCCCGAAAGGCACAGGAGTACATCCTGCCGATGCGGGAGGCGGAAGAGGACGATGAAGCCGACGTGCCGGAGGCCCTCAACACCGAGGTTTCCAGGAGCTGATCACTTCAGGCACCCAGCTCAGCCAATCGACTCTTCACAGTGCTGTGCAGCTGCCGGTCCTCGGCGTCCCGCTGCCGCAGTCGTTCATAGCAGCCCATGAAGTCCCGCAATACACGCAACTCGTTCTCAAACCGACCGGCCGCGCAGTACGCCAGGGCCAGCACGGCCAGCACCCGGACCTCGTTGGTCGGCGCACCGGACTCGACATAGCAGACGCGGGCCGCCTCTCCGTGGATGGCTGCCTCGTCCGGCCGCTCCAGCCTGAGATGGCAGTCCATCAGCACGCGGTGCAGCGCGCCCCGGTTGTACGGCGTGCTCGCCCGGGTCATCAGCTCGACGGCGAACGCCTCCCGCTCGAGAACCCGCTCCGGCTCTCCCAGCTCGAGGTGACAATGAATTTCCGTGGGTAGAGTCGCAGCCACTCCGCGGTCATCGGCCAGATCTTCGTAGAGATGTCCGGCGACCGTCGCGTGATGCCGCGCCGCCTCCCACCTCTCCAGGTCTTCCTGCAGGACACTCATCTGCTGGTGTCCGTTCGCCGTCTCCAGCTGGTCACCGATACTTTCAGCCACGGTGATCGAGATAGCCAGGCTGCGTTCTGCGGTTCCGAACTTCCGCAGCTTCCGTTGGATGTTGCCCAGCACCCGATGACACACGGCCTGATACCGCGTGCGTTCAGGCTCGTCCAGCTCGTCCTTCGTGATCTCGCAGGCAGAGGTCAACAAGCGTTCCGCCGTGGGCCACGGGCCGTTGCGGGTGTGGTAGCAGCACAGGGCGAGCGGCAGGCGCCACCGATATGTGCTGAAGGGCGTAAAATCTGGCGAATCCAACACCGCGAGCAGGACGTTGTGCTCATTCTCAAACCACCGTCGTCCATCGGCCTCGTTCGCCGGGCCAGGCAGCGGTGCGCCCTCGGCGGCCAGGAGATCGTCCGGGAGCTCCCGGCCAGAGCGAAGAGCTCGGTCGCAAAGCCGTGCAGCCGCCAGCAACCACCCCAGCAACCGCTCCCGGACCGCGGATACCTCTGCTGCCGGCAACTCTTCGACCGCGCGTTCCAGGGCGAAAGCCCGAACCAGGTCGTGGAGGTGAAACCGGTTCTCCGGCAGCGGGTCGAGCAGGCTGCCGCGCAGCAATTCGTCTACAGCTTCGTGGGCCAAGGACGCCGGCAGTCCCGACAGGAACGGGATTACCTCCAAGGCGATCGCGGGTCCCGGGTGGAGAGCGCTGATCTGCAGCACCCGGGCTGCCTCAGCGGACAGCGGCGCGTACGACAAAGCGAGTGAGTCCCGCAATGTGGTCTCTCCTTCGGGTTTCGCGCCCAGCATCGCCGACGCCGAGCCCAGCCGGACCACCAGGTCTTCCAGGCTGGCGCCCGGATTCAGCTGCGCTTGCGCGGCGACCAACCGGACCGCCAGCGGGATTCCCCCACACGCCGCCATGAGCTTCGCCGCCGCGAACGGCTCCCCCTTGGTCCTCTCCACGCCGATGACTGAACGCAGGACTTCCAGACTCGCTTCGAGGGTAATCGGACGTAAGGCCAGTACCTGCCCGCCTGCCACAGCCGGCATGGTAGCGGCGGCGCGCGTCGTGACGATAGTGCGACTGCGTTTCCCGGCCGCCAGTAGTTCCGTCACGTGTTGGTGATCGCGGGCGTTGTCGATGACGACCAGAATCGCGCGTGTGTTCACCGCCGTCCGATACGCAGCCAGCAGGCCACCGCCGGCGCAATCTGCGACCAGGATCCCGAGCTGCCTCGCAAAGTCCGTCAGAACAACTTCTGGCCGGACTGGGCCAGACGAAGAGAAGCCACCCATGTCGGCAAAGAGGACCCCATCGGGAAATTGCGCGGCCACACGGTGTCCCCATTCGACGACCAGCTCAGTCTTGCCCAGGCCACCGAGTCCACTGACCGTGACGCCCCGGATCCCGCTGCCTGGGTCGGTCAGGGTGTCGAGGACGTCGAACTCGGCATCACGGCCGTACACCTTTGACCGTACCCACGGGAGCGGGTGTGGCACCTGCACCCTCACAGCCGTTGATACACGCGTGGCTTGGGCGATCAGGGCTTTGGCTTCTTTGCGAAGCAGCCCGGGCGACAGTGAACCGAGATCTCGGGGCAACTCCAGGCGTCGGCGGAGGTCGTCGGCGATCGCGCTCGACCGACCGCATCGAGCCCACGTCTGCCACAACTCGGCCCGAATCTCGTCGTCGTGCGGGAACAGGTCACCGGCTCGCTTTGCGTGGACGGCGGTGTGTTCCGCCCCCTCCTGTTTCGAGGAAAGCTTGATCAGCTCAAGAAAGGCCCGGCGTCCTTCGGCGTGCAGCGCCGACACCTCGTCGCGGACCCAGCGCGGGTCCAGATCAGCCAGCGGCAGCCCTTGCCAGCAGTCTGTAGCCTCACGCAAGAGAGGCAGCTTCCGGTACGCGGGCAGTCCAACACATCTGCCGATCCCGGTACGGAACCGCCATAAATCAACCGCGTCCCGCGCGATCACCAGCTGCAGCCCGGAACGGCCGTTCTTTCCCACCAACTCGAATCCCGCGCTGGCTCGGAGCCTCGCTCGGTAAGACCGCAGTGTCGCCGAGCCATCCACCCCGAGGCGACGAGCCAGCTCGGTGGAAGCAACCTTGCCTCCCGCCGCGGCGATGATCGCCAGAACAGTTGCCTGGCGGGGTTCCAGATGCACCGCCTTGCCGTTCACCGTCAACCGCACGGAGCCGAGAATCCGCAGGTCGACCGTAGGTTCATCCATGGTTATCCAGTGAACCAGACCGGCGCCTAACTGTCCTCGCCCGATCGGGTCGCAACGCTTTCGCCACGGTTTCCGCAACGCCCGGCAGAGACATTTGGCAGCGTCCGGAACAACGCTGAAAGAGGGAACCATGAGATATTCGAATCCAGAAGGCTTCGCGCCATGGTGGACGACTGGGTACAGCATGCAAACCTGCGAAGTGCGGCGCGTAGTCCTGGCAGTGATACACAGCGTGGCGGCAGGCGAGCGCGCGAGCGCGGCGGTACGGGCGATCGAGGGGGAATCGGGGGTCCAGGTCGTCTTCACCCGGCCTCCAAGTCCGGTCGAAGACCTCGTCGGGGACTACTTCATCACGATCGGCGCGCTCACCACTCCATGGGAACGCGCGATCCGGGAGCGATTCGATCTCGTGATCACGGCCGATCCGGCCGGGGTCGGATCGGTGAGTGGCCCATTGCTGGTACTGCCCGAGGTTTCGGTGGACGGCGAGATCGTCGGTCACGACGGCCGGTGTTGCGTCGCCGCGCTGATGCGTCTTGTCCGGCGACGACCGGGCCGAGCCCAACCGGTACTCATTGGCCTGCCACATCTCCGGGCTGTGGCCCGGCTTCAGGCCGCGGCACCGGAGGTGGGCCGACACGCGGTCGTCATCGGCGACCCAAGGTACGACGAGCTCCTCGACGCCTGCACCGGGCCGGCGGGGATCCACCGCGGCCAGCGACTTGGCCTTATTTTGTCAGCCCAGGGCCCCGGCTCGCTGCTCGGCAGGTCCCCTGCTGTCCTACGGCGGCTCGCCACAGATCTGCCAACGCCAGGGATCCGACTGGTCTGTCGGCTAGCCCCAGAGGTATGGGCACGGCACGGCAGACGGCAGGTGCTGGCTTGGGCCGGGCAAGTGGCACGTGAGCGGATGGAGTTCCTAGCGCCCGAACACAGCTGGCACGCTCTCGCCGCGACAGCCGACTTCGTCGTAGGCGACCACGGCCACGACACCGCGTATGCTGCTGCGGCAGGAAAGCCGGTGTATATGGCTAATCCCGTTCCGAAGACCGTAACCGGCTCGCTCGGCGAAGCGGTCGCCAAGTACGGGACGGTCTTGGACCCCTCTGTGCCATTGGCGTCTCAGTTCCGCTGGACGCCACGGCCCAGCTTTCCGGTTGCCCGCCGGATCACATCCGCGCCGGGGCGATCCGCCTTTTTGCTACGCAGACAATGCTTCCGTCTGATGCGGATCACCAACCCGGCTGACCACTAGATAAGGAGAATATTCCATGTCCACCATCCGAAGGATCATCAGCTGCACTCCCGACGGAAGCGGCGGCACCGGTGACCGTGCCTGGCCGTCCAGGACCGGTTGACGATCGACTCCGCCGCACGAACGGACGGCCCGGACGCACCTCATGGGCACTCGGGCCGTCCCGCGCAGCGAAATCGGCGGGCCGACCGCAGCACCTCGGGACTGGCACCGCTCAGCGACAGGTGCCGGATCGCAAGCACTACCACCGACATGTCGACAGCCGGCGCCACCAGAGGTGCCACCCAGGTCGGCACATCCAACCGGAGTGCCAAAGTCAGGAGGTTGCCGAACCCAACAGGAAGGTCAGCTGGACCACCGCGCCCGCTATCGCCGACTACTGCCAGCGGAGCACCACCACGTTCCAGCGGCCGACTCACCGGGACCACCATGCCGCAGAGCCCCGCGAAGGGCATCAACAGCCCGCCGCTACAGCACAAAGCAGCGCAGGTCAGGTTGTCGGAGTACTCTAGCCTCGACAGATTCGACGACAGGATCCGACACCTGTGAGCCCGAGGGGAGCCCGAGAGCGCACGGACAGGACGACACCCGTTGACATTTGTCGACACCTAGACGTCTGCTAAAGGTGCTCCGGCCAGACGAAACAGTCTTGTCCGACATCATTCGGCACCATCCGACACCGGCGGCCGCGTGCTCTTAACCAGCGGGTTCGGGGGTCGAGTCCCTGATGGCGCACAGTCAGAAAGCAAAGCCCACCAACGAATTATCCTGATTTCAGTGGTGTCGTTGGTGGGCTTTGTTGATCTGTGAGCCCGAGGTGAGGCCGCCGAGGGTCCGGCTCAGGCTCTCGCCAGCACAGATGAAGCGCGGACCGTGTCCCGCTGCCCGGCGTCGTCCTTGCCGGGTAGAAGTAGCACCTGACCTGCAGATCTTCCGTCCTCGACGAAACTCTAGCGAACGACCATCTGGACGCGATCATCTCGCCCACGAACGGGCCCGCATGGGTGACGACATACGGCAAGGGCGACGTAGGGTACGAACTCGGTTCCTCAACGACTGCCGCAGTCGCCGGGTACCCGGACATCACCGTGCCCGCCGGATACGCGGGTGAACTGCCTGTTGGCCTGTCGTTCTTCGCAGGACGCTGGTCGGACGCATCTGTGCTTTCGCTCGCGGCGGCGTTCGAGAAAGCGGAACCACCCGACATGCACCGAAGTTCCTGCCGACACAAGCAGACTGACGCGCGTCCTGTCTGAGAAACAGGTGACGTGACACCAGCGCGCGGACTCCGCTGCCACGACGATCGGGACCTCGAATCTGCGTGCAAGCGAAGCAGTGCGCGGGCAGCGCGGCGCTGCATAACTGCGTGACCGAATCTGTGACGCCATTGCCAGGGTTGTCTCGGTTCGACCACCGCATCTCAAGGCGAGCACCATGGGTCTCCACGACGTGGTTCACCGCGTCCTGCGGTAGCGGCTGATCAACCCAAGCAAACCGGGCACCACCTCGATGGGGATCATCCCGAGCCGCTCCACGACCGAAACTGACGCGGAGTTGCCCTCGTCAACCTCAGCCAGTACCTCCGGCAGCCCAAGTCGGCCGAGAGCGTAGTCCACGACGGCGCGGGCGGCCTCGGTGGCGTACCCCCTGCCCCACGCGACGGGTGCCAGACTGTAGAAGACTTCGAGCCCAAGGCTCTCCAACGGCCGCAGTCCCGCCGTGCCGACCAGATCGGTCCCATCAGCCTCTCGAATCATCCAGAGGCCATACCCGGCCGCGGCGAAGTCCCGCATGCTGTCACCGATGGTCCGGGTGATCTCCTCAGGATGCAGTGTCTTGCCGTCGAACAGGAATCGCTGCATCGCCGGTTCAGTCCAGTGGATAAGCAACCAAGAATAGTCTCGCGTGGTCACTGGGCGCAGCACCAGACGTTCTGTCGTCAGGACATGGCTCATGCTTCACAGGCTACTGGCCCCTGCGGCAGTGAATCTCATTAATTACGGATGTGTTACAGCGTCGCCAGATCCAGACCACAGGCGCAAAGGAACGCAAGATCAGCTGGAGTTGCCGAATAACGGCATGGCTGAGCCACACATACATGTCCACGATTGATTTTCCAGCCACTGATCCAGGTGGGCGGATTCACGCGGTGGTTGCAACATCGGTTGTTGTTTGGTGTGAAGAGTAGCTTCCGTATGGCTTGGGCGGGTGATTGCCGTCGAGGGTTTTGCGGGGTCGGTCGTTGAGTTGGTTGGCGACAGCTCGGACGTAGTCGCATCCACTCATGTTGAGCCGAACTGCGGGTCCAACCAGGTATCACTCGCGATGAGTCGGCTGAACTCGGTCGCGGTGATCAGCCAAGTCGTGCTGGCGCGACGAGCGCAGACCTACTCTGGCCGGTCCTCGCGGTTTCGGGCCCGTCCTGACCGACGGCGCCGGGGTGTATCCGAGCCGTCATGCCAGCACCGGTGAGCTGCGCTAGACCGAGCCTGTGCGGGAGCATCTGGCAGCCCGATCATCGGTCCGGCCGAAGCAGCGTAGGCGTATGGCCGCGGCCGGACGATGGGCCGTTGATGTTCACCTGTTGTGAGTTGCTCCCGTGCTGACGTCGACCGAGAAGGAGTCGGTGGTGAGTTTCCCCCCGCCTTGCCATAGTTCGAACCCTGCCTCGACCCCGATCAGGTACCACGTTTTTTGGACGTATCCGCGGCTGACCGCGTCCGCGGTGATGTTGTCGATGTCCAGACTGTTGACCGATGTCGATGAATTCGTCAGCACGTAGGAAACCGTGGGACCGCCGCGCCACACATCGAAGGACAGTCCGTCCAGCTTGGCGGTCGCAACCTTTGAGCCGCGAGGTTGCACATGCCCGTTGCGCGCGAGCCACACCATCATCTCTGCGCCGTCGGGATGCTTCGAGGTGGCCGGTGTCCGGTTGAACCAGATGTCGTAGGCGACGTCGTAAGCACCGGCGCCGGTTTGGGTGGTATGCCAGCTGGTCCGCACTTTTCCGGTGGTCATACCGGCGACCTGCACCGGTAGGCCGCTATTAGCGGTGCAGTGACCGTAGTGGCATCCCTTGTAGATCGACGGGTAGGCGCCGGGCGAGCCGTTGGTGGCGTTGGAGATCGATGAGTTCGCCACCGTGAAGTCGGCCTTGCCGTCGGTGGTGACGCACTCCGACGCGCTCGAGTTGAACTCGTTGTTCTGCACGATGTACGAACCGCCCGCGACCGACGCGGTGTCGAAACGGCACAGCGACGTGGTGGCCGCTGTCTCGGTGACGTGCGCAGCGTACGCTGCCGTCTGCGCTGGCAGCATGACAAGCGCTGCGATAGCGAGAACACACGCTTCCTTTCGCATGAAAACTCCCTGTCATCGTGGCAACTCGCAGACCCGCGCAGATGCGGATCAAGACGGGTTGAAGCCTGGTGAGCTACGGAACACTTAGGCCAGTTCGACAAGCGGGAACGCACGATGGCGGCGCGGTGGCATGAGGAAGTTCTGGCGGCGAGTGGTGGTGATGAATCGTTCGAGGCCGTGCTCTTCCTCGTCCAGGGCGAACTCGTCGAGCAGGTCGATCGATGCCTGGTTGCGACGTAGGTCCTCGAAGAAGTCCGCGCTGGGGAAGAAACCGGAAAACTGCAGTTTCGGTGCGTTATGCCCGGACGTCGTGTCCATGGCATCGAAGCCAGGGCCGTCGATGCGCAAGTGGACAGGGCGCCCATCAGCGGTGCGGCCGGAGCGGTGCAACGCGGAGACATGCCCGACTCTGCCGAACTGCTGGGCGCTGCTGCGCGCATAGTCAGCCCCACGGAACACGTTCGGCAGAATACCGCCACGGCTGTCGGTGCCTCGCGGGCCGCCTCCGTCGCGATACGGGTCCTGCGGGTCCTGCTCTGCCGACGGCGGAGACTGGAACATGTACTGCACTCTCTCCGAGAACTGTTCCCGGTGGTCCGCGGCGGGCTCGTCCTGGTTGTCGCCGTCGAGGTAGAACTGCTGCAGGTCCAGCAGAACGTGTGACAGGTGCTGGATCGCACCGTTGTCGAAGTAGTCACCCGCTTCGGCGGTGGTGAGCTTGATGCCGTGTGCCCCGGCGAACGTCACATCAGGCGCGGGCGCACTCGCGTCCACTTGTTGATCCGCGAAACCCATCCACATCGGGGCGAACGGGTTGACGAAGGAGGCGAAGGGCAGCCGTTCACGATCAGCGATCGAGCGCGGAAGCCCGACCTGCACGAACATCGCCCTGGTGGACGTGAAGGTCATACCGGCATCGAACCGGGGCGACCCGATCTGTCGTCCGGCCAGTTGATTACTGCCCGCGAGCCACTTGACGACGTCATTGACGTGATCGGCGTTGTCGGCACGGACTGTGAACAGGATGTCGTTGTTCTCGAGCCGCAGGGGAACCGCGAACTCCGGTCTGCGCAACGCCAGTGTCCGCGAGCCGGGTGCGACGTCGGTGGGGCCCGCCACGGCACGCTTGAGCACCGGCTGGCCGCCGTCCAGCGTGCGAGGCATGTGCGCGGTGACCACCGTTCGCGGCAAGCGTGCGAAGTAGTTGTCGCTGTACGCGACGTGAGTGAACACGCCGGCCGGGGTATACGGATAGTTAGCTTCGATCGAAGCTAACGCGTTCTCCATACGCCCCTGGTCCGCTTTCGTCGGCAGTCGGTCGAGGCGAGCGGTGACAAAACCAGTGAACACCGGCGGCAAGGACACTGCGACTCCGTCGACGGTGCTGGCTGGCGGCACGAACGCGGACAGGTCGAATTGGACGTCGGGAAATGCCGCTGTTGCCCACGCGAGACGGTAAGGAACTCTCGCGAACTCGTCGAACAGCTCCAGCGAAACGGTCGCGGCCAGTACGCCGAGAATAGCACCGCCGCGATGCATCGCCTTACGTCGCGACACGGGCATTGTCAAGATCGGCCGATGGACCGCGCCCACATTAGTGTTGCGGCGTCCCCGCATAGGACACACTGCGCTTGGGATTCCTGGGACGGGATCGATCACCACGGCCTCCACAACAGATCGAAATCTCCGGGTAAATAGGCATTCGTAAAGGCTTTCCTCCATCGTCCTGCAGGCAGGACGATGGAGGAGAATCCGAAAGATGGCAACAAAGCGAGTGCGTCGCTAAATCATGATCGATACCAGCACACGGTAACCAACATCACAGTTGAGTTCCATAGCGTTCGACACCATAAGGCTCCGCGCAAATATGGATGACACCAGCGGCTACAGTCGAGCGCATGACGGTGAAAAGATCATTTTGCCAGGCGAGTCGGTCGCACGAACGGCCGACCCGCCGGGCGCGAGAGTGGACGAGTCACCTGTCCACGGCACCTGCGGCGAGCTGGCCAGGGCAATCGCGACCGAACTCGGGATGACCATGCTGGCGACGACGAGCGCACCACTGGCGATACCGAGTCGCAGTGCCGCATTCTCTCGTTGTGGTCTTCGCGCAGTAGTAAGAAGCATCCTTTGCTCCCAGAGATCGGAAATGATGATCCATAGGCCGACAGGTGACGGTTCCGAAGACATCGTCCGTGAGATTCTATGCGGGACCGGATGCGTAATAGGGTTTGCATATCGATCCGTCGTAGTCGGTGGCAATTTCGAGCAGCCTGCCTCCATCCAGGGACGGAAGTAGCGAGGAGCTGTAATTCGGGCAGTAGTTGTTGGCCGGTGACGGCACGACCACCGGGGCGCCGATCATCGCCCAGCCACCAGTGCCGGTGTGGGTATTCACCAGTACGGTGCGACCGCTACCGGCAGCGATGGCGCCGCTGGGTTCACGTAGCTGCTGACCGACGACCCACAACTTGCCTCCCGCTGTCGCCAGATTGGGCGCATGGGTGAAGTACTGACCAGACTCGGTTCTGATCATCGTGCCCAGCCCCGCCGGGTCACCCCAGTTCGCCCCATCGGCCGACGTGCGATAGTAGGCCGCACAGTCATATTGATTGCCGGTACCGCACACTTCGTAGGTCATGTAGTAGCTGCCGTTGCCCAGCCTGCGGACGACAGGCATGCCTGGTCGTAGGCCGGCGTTCGCGACGGCGACGGTGTGGTAGGGATTACTCCACCTGACGCCGTCCGATGAGAACACCTCAGCGAGAAGCTGGCTGTGTCGGGGCTGCTCGGTCTCGTCGGCGTAATGACAGACCAGGTCTCCCTCTGCGTTCACCGACAGCTCGGGTTCCCACAAGCCACCCGAGTTTCCGGCGACACGGCACACGGACAGGAAAGACCAGGTGACACCGTGGTCGGGGCTTGTCCAAATACTGACTGTCATCCGCCGATTGGGAGCGTTCTGCCCGATGGCGGCGGACCACAACAGTGTCCCCGCAGGCATCGTGCCGATCTGCTGGGGCAATTCGAATATGCTGGAGCAACACAGACCGCCTGCCGCGGCGCGGTCGTGGATCGCACCAACCTCGTGGAAACTTTGCCCACCGTCGGCGCTGCGGTAGATCACGCCGACACCCCCGCCGCCGTCGAACCCGACAACACTGGCCACAACCATCCCGTTCGCTTCGCCGGAATGGCTCAGCCGTATGGCCCGCGGATACAGCCCAGTATCGTTCCGTAACAACGCGCCAGATGCGCGCGTGGATGAGACCTGCGTATGCACCTTGCCATGACTGGCTGCCGACGCATGGTGCGGGGGTGCCAGCAACAGCGTGATTGTGGCGGCCACCGCAAGTAACCGACGCCCCATCTTCGACTCCTTAGAACAAGGCTCGACAAGAACGGATCATTGTCTGCTTAGTAGGTTCGGTAAGCCATAAGACGTCGAACACACCAAGGCGAGCTGGCCGGAGTGCCTCGTTTCTCACGATTGATCTGTGAGGTTCCCCGTCGACGCCGAGCGCACCCAGTGCAGCTTCCCCGCGACCCGGAACCCGGTCTCGTCGAAATTCACCACCGGCGCCCCCGTGATCCTGCCGCGCACCAGTGCCAGGAAACCCTCCAGACCACCGGACGCGCGCCGGTTAACGGTGGACACGGCGCCTTCGCAGACCGGGTACCAACACCTCGGACAGGGCCTGAACCGTGCGTTCTTCGACAGGAACTGGCCCATGTAGAGATACACGACGATCGCGCTGATCCGAGACCCGGACCGCACCGAAGCTACCGACGGGTTTACTGACTCTCGAAGGGGCCCAAGTCGATCGCACCACCGACGACGCGCTCGTTGCCATCGATATCGGTGGAGGCGTGGTCGATAGCGGAACCTTTGTCCTTGATATCTCGTTTGGCGGCATACGCGCGGTAGTCGATGAAGTCCGCAGCCTTCGTCGATGAGTAGGGCCCGCGGCTGTTGTTGAAGTTGGTGTCGCGTTGGTTGAGGCTGGTATCAAGCAGTTCGAGGTTGTTGGAGAAATGCTCAGCGGTACTGGCGCCGCGTTGGTAGGTTTTCGCGTTGGATTCGGTGCGAACGAGAATATTGTTCCGGATTGTCGTGTTGGTGTTGGTGAGATTGAATTTTTCGAGGTTGACGATCTGGTAGCGGAAGCCACTGATGATCAGGTTGTTGTCGAGCGTGACGCCGCTCATGCTGCCCAGATTAATGCCCTGGCTATCATAGGTTTCGCAGACGTTGTTGCGGAACGTTATGTCACGGATCTGATAGCTGCTTGCGCTGTTGTTCTGCGCAATCAGGCACTGCCGGGACACTCGGAGGCAGTAGTTGTTTTCGATCAGCGTGCCCGCCGACTCGGAGCCATTGTTGTAGGTCTGGAAGCAGTCGACGTGCGGATGGCGATTGCCGCTGGAGAACTCGTTGATGTCGTGGATGTAGTTGTAGCGGATGGTCTGGTGGCCCCAGAACCGCATGCCATCGGTGTCGTAGCTGCCGCCCAAGTCATTGTGCAGGTCGTAGATGTTGTTGCGTTCCACGACGGTTCCGGCGCCGT
>NZ_JAYMZS010000092.1:0-38362 GCF_035828755.1 Amycolatopsis sp. H20-H5
GGACGGTGAGGGCACGGTCTTCAGGAAGGTCTCACAAAACCCTGGCCACACGAGTGCTCACCCACCACCAGCCACCACGCCCAAGCCTACGAACCCGACCCGAACAAACCCCATTAGGCCACCATGACGGCGTTTAACGCCGTCATGGTGGCCTTCAGGGTCACGGCACGGGTTCGAACTCCACCACGCTGTCGAGTGCCGGGCCCATCGCGGCGTTCGCCTCGCGCTCGATCATGATCTCGACCAGGACCGGGCGGTTCGTGCGCTCGGCCTCCTTACGGGCCCACTCCAGGGAGGTCCGGATCTCGCCCGGCTCCACGACGCGGGTGCCCGCACAGCCGTAGGCCTCCATGATCTTGACGTTGTCCGTGCCGGACACGTCGTAGTGGATGTCGACCTCAGTGTTCATGTCGTAGGCGCGTTCCGCCTGCCGGATCAGGCCAAGGTACTCGTTGTTCAGCATGATCAGCACGAAACCGACGTCATATTGCGCGGCCACCGCGAGTTCCTCGACCAGGAACTGGAACGAGTAGTCGCCGACGACGCCGACCACCTCCGCGTCCGGGCGTGCCTTCTTGACGCCGATCGCGGCGGGGATCTCCCAGCCTAGGGGGCCCGCCTGACCGCAGACCTGGTAGTGACGCGGCAAGTGCGCGCGCTGGAACTGGCCGGACCAGATCTGGTACAGGCCGATCGCCGTGACGAAGTAGGTTTCCTCGCCGTAGAAGTCGTTGATCTCCTTGAACACCCGGGGCGCCTTGATGGGCGTGTCGTCGAAGTCCTCGCGCCGGGGCAATGCGGCTTTCAGCTCGCCGACGCGCCCGGACCAGGCCCCTGAACGCGAGAGCGTGCGGAGGCGGGCCGCGGCCAGCAGCGCGTCGAGGAACTCGCCGGTGTCGGAGACTATGCCGAGATCGGGGCCGAACACCTTGCCGAGCTGGGTCGGCTCGATGTCGACGTGGATGAACTCGCGCTCACCGCGGTAAACCGACAGCTCGCCGGTGTGGCGGTCGCCGAATCGGGCGCCGAGGGCCAGCACCAGGTCGGCCTCCAGGAACGCCGCGTTGGCCCAGCGCTGGGACGTCTGGATCCCGGCCATCCCGGCGAACAGTTCGTGGTCCTCGGGGAAGCTTCCCTTGCCCATCAACGTGACCTGCACCGGGATGCCGAGCAGCTCCGCGAGCTCGCGGAGGCGGCCACTCGCCTCGCCGAGCACCACCCCGCCACCGGCGAGGATCAGCGGCTTTTCGGCCGCCAGCAGCATGTCCAGCGCGCGTTCCACCCGCAGCGGGGACGGCGTCGGCACGGCGATCGGGAACGGGGCGTCGATGCTGGAGTCCCACTCGATCTCCTGCTTCTGCACGTCGATCGGCAGGTCGATGAGCACCGGGCCGGGACGGCCGGACCGCGCGATCCGGAACGCCTCGCGGAACAGCCACGGCAGCTGGGCCGCTTCCTTCGCCTGCACCGCCCACTTCGTCACCGGCTTCGCGATCTCGACGATGTCGACCGCCTGGAACGCCTCGGTGTGCAGCTTGCGCGAGTCCGCCTGGCCGGTGATGCACAGGATCGGGATCGAGTCGGCCTGCGCGGTGTAGAGACCGGTGATCATGTTCGTGCCCGCCGGGCCGGAGGTGCCGATCGCGACGCCGACGTTGCCGGTCGTGCGCGCCCAGCCGTCGGCCATATGGGTGGCGCCCTCCTCGTGCCGGACGATGAGGTGCTCGATGCCACTGCCCTGAAGTGCTTGGTACAGCGGAAGAATAGCCGCGCCGGGACAGCCGAAGGCGGTGTCCACGCCCTCACTGACGAGAATGTCGACGACGGCCTGCATGACGGGAACTCTGGGCATGGGTCACTCCTTCACTCGGGTGTAGCCGGACAGGCCTTCGGTGACCTTGAGCAGCGCGGAGTGGTCCAGTGAGCCGTAGCCCATGGCCCGTCCGGCGGCGATGAGCTGGGCGACCAGCCCGGTGAGCGGCAACGAGACGTCCGCCTGGCGGGCGGCGGCGAGCGCGATGCCCATGTCCTTGTGGTGCAGGTCGATCCGGAAACCGGGCTCGAAGCGCCTGGCCACCATCGACTCGCGTTTGAGCTCCAGGATCCGGCTGCCCGCCAGCCCGCCCGCGAGCACGTCGAGGCCGGTGCCCGCGTCCACACCGGACGCTTCCAGCAGCACGATCGCCTCGGCGACCAGGCCGTAGATCCCGCCCACCACGAGCTGGTTCGCCGCCTTCACCACCTGTCCGGCGCCGTGCGGGCCGACGTGCACGACCGTCTTCCCGACGAGTTCGAACAGCGGCAGCGCGGCGGCGAAATCGGCGGCCTCACCACCGACCATAATGGACAACGCGGCTTGCTCGGCACCGGCCTGGCCGCCGGAGACCGGCGCGTCCAGTACGCGGATCTCCTTGTCCAGAGCCGTTTTCGCGACCTCGATGGAGGTCTCGGGCCGGATCGTGCTCATGTCGATCAGCAGTGTGCCCGGCTTCGCGGACTCCAGCACCCCGCCCGGCCCGAGCACGACCTCTTCGACGTGCGGGTGGTTCGGCAACATGGTGATCACGACCTCGGCGTCAGCGACCGCCTCACCGACACCGGCAGCGCGCCGCCCGCCCGCGGCTTCCAGTTTCGCGGTGGCGTCCGCGCTGACGTCGTACCCGCTCACGTCGTGACCGGCGGCGGCCAGGTGCGCGGCCATCGGGCCGCCCATGATCCCCAGTCCGATGAAACCCAGCTTCGTCATGCCTGTCCCCTTCGCTCGAAAGGCAGCCACACCAGCGATTCGACGCTGGTCCCGGCCGGCTTGTACTCCACGCCGACCTGACCGCGATAACCGGCGGCCTGCACTTTCTCCAGATAGCCCTCGATGTCCAGTGAGCCCGTTCCCGGTTGGTTGCGGCCCGGCACGTCGGCGATCTGCACGTGCCCGATCCGGGTCGCGTGCACCGCGATGACCGCGTCGAGGTCCTCGCCGTTGACCGCCAGGTGGTAGAAGTCGGCCAGCAGTTTCACGTTGTCGCGCCCCAGTTCGTCGAGCACGGTGACCGCGTCCGCGGCGGTCTTCAGCGGGTAGCGCTCCGCGCCCGAGAGCGGTTCCAGCACCAGCTGGGCGCCGATCCGCTCGGCCGCCTCGGCCGCGGCACCCAGGTTCGCCAGCGCGAGTTTGTCCTGCTCACCGGGGTCGGCGCCATCGACGCGGTTGCCGTAGAGCGCGTTGAAGCTCCGGCAGCCGAGCCGTTCGGCGATGTCCACCGCGATCTCGACGCTCGCGGCGAACTCCGCCTCCCGCCCCGGCCAGGAGACGATCCCCCGGTCACCGGCGGGCATGTTGCCGGCGAAGAAGTTCAGCCCGGTCAACGCGACTCCCGCGGCCTCGACCGAGCGGACGAACTCGTCGACCTCCGCGGCCGGGGGTTCCGCGACCGCGAACGGCCACCAGAACTCGACACCGGCGAACCCCGCCGCCCGCGCCGCGGCGGCCCGCTCGAGGAGCGGGAGTTCGGTGAACAGGATCGACAGGTTGACGTCGTAGCGCAGCGAATGACGTGAACCGGCGACTACAGCCATGGCGTACCTCAACCTCACTAAATTCCGTAATGCGGAATATTTGTTTCGCATATCGAGAATAGCCCGCGAGACGGCTGCCGGTCAACGGGCGGTCAACGGGCGGCGAACTCGAGCACGGTCTCCACCGTGGGCTCGATGGCGCACGAGGCCCGCGCGTCCCGGAACCGCCGCTCGATACCGACGTCACGCCGGAACGCCGCGTCCTCGCACAGCTTCATCGCCAGATCGGTGACGGCGACGACGCCTTCGGCCGAAGCGAGCGCGAGCTGGAACAGCTTGTGCAGCGCCTGTCCCGGATGCCAGGCGAAGGCGCCGAGCGCGTCGTCGTGCAGAACACGCACCGCGTCCGCCCGCAGCCGCATCCTGGCCAGTTCCGTCCGGGCGCCGCGGCCGTCCGCCTGCGCTCGCGCCGCCGCGATCGCGCCCTCCATCAGCCCGAGCGCGACGGCCGCGCCGAGCCCGAGGAACCACGGCAGCGCGAGATCGAGCACCGCGTCCGTCGCGTCGCCGTCCACACCGAGCAGATTGGCCTCCGGCACCTGGACCGGATCGGCGCACACCGTGGTCGACGAGCTCGCGCGCAGGCCGATGCCCCCGTGATCGGCCGGCACCAGCAGGCCCGGCGCGTAGCCGGGGACCAGCCACAGCGTCGCCGGCCCGTGGGCGCCCAGCGGGCGGCTGGACCAGACGTAACTGTCGGCCTCACCGGCCGAGATGACCCATGCCTTGCGCGCGTTCAGGTCCACCACTCCCCCGTGCCGCCACGCGGTGCCCGTCGGCGAAAGCAGCCGCCGATCCGGCCCGGCGTCGAACAAAGCGAGTGTGCTGAGGTGCTGCCCGGACGCGATGTCTTTGCGCAGCGCGAAATCCGCGTGCGCCTCGAGAACGGCGACGGCGGAGAAGTGCGAGCGCAACACCGTGGCGGTGCCCGCGCAGGACGCCGCCACCTGCTCGACCACCCGGCTCGCGTCGGCGAGGCCGCCACCACCGCCGCCCAGCCGCCTGGACGCCGTCATGCCCAGGATCCCCTTGCGGCCCAACGCTTTCACGGCTTCACGCGGGAACCTGCCAAGCTGGTCGGCCCGGTAGGCGGCCGGTTCGACCACCGCGGCGATGGTCCGCGCGAGCTCCTCCCGGTGGATCACCACGGCCGGGCGCGCGGTTCGCGGTTCCTGGGCGTCATGGCTGCTCTCCTACTGGGGTCAGGCCGAACCGGCGGGAACCGAGGCCGTGCGGTTGAGCAGGCCGATGGCCGCGTGCACGTTGCGCAGCGCCGGCGCGGGCACCCCGGTCAGCGCGGCGATCTCGACCACGGCGCCGATGATGGCGTCGATCTCCAGTGCCTTGCCGGCCTCGAGGTCCTGCAGCATCGACGTCTTGTGCCCGCCGACCCGCCAGGCGCCGTCGATGCGCTTCTCGATGGAAACCTGCGGGTCGCTGCCCGCCGCGCGGGCGATCTCGACGGTCTCGGCCATCATCGTGGCGACCAGTGCCCTGGTGTCGGCGTGCTCGCAGATCTCGGCCATGGTGGCGCGGGTGAGCGCGCTGAGCGGGTTGAACGCGACGTTGCCCATCAGCTTGATCCAGATGTCGTCGCGCAGGTTGTGCTCGACCGGCGCCTTGAGGCCGCCCGCTTTCATCGCTTCGCTCAGCGCGACACACCGGGGCGAGACACCGCCGCGGGGTTCGCCGAGGGAGAACCGGGTGCCTTCGAGATGCCGGATGACGCCAGGACGCTCGATCACCGTGGAGCAGTAGACGACGCAGCCGATCGCGCGGCGGACGTCGAGCACGGCGCTCACCGCGCCGCCGGGGTCCACCGCGTCGATCCGGCGGCCGTCGAGCCGATGCCCGGTCATCCCGTGGAAATACCACCACGGGATGCCGTTCTGCGCCGCCACGACGGCGGTCTCCTTGCCGAGCAACGGCGCGAGCAGCGCACCCGACGTGGCGTAGGAATGTGCTTTGAGGCCAAGGAAAACGTAGTCGACCTCGCCGATCTCGCCAGGGTCGTCGGTGGCGTGCGGCCTGGCGGTGAAGTCACCGCGGGGACTGCGCACCTGAACGCCGTGCCTGCGCATCGCTTCCAGGTGCGGGCCGCGGGCGATCAGGTGGACCTCCACCCCGGCCCGATCGAGCGCCGCGCCCACATAGGCGCCGATGGCACCAGCACCGAGAACAGCCACCTTCATGATGTGCCTCCTGGGTCGACAACGATTGCATACAGTATCCTGTAGGCAACTCAAGGGATAGGGTTTTGCCAGGAAACACACGTTGTTGACCCAAGAGTGAATTTTGCATACCAAAACCTGTATCCTTTAAGCAGGTCCCTGATCGATGCAGTTCCATGATCGATTCTCAGTCCAGCCGATTCCAGCGAGAGGTGTCCCGTGAGCCAGCCGATCTCGCCACTGCCCGACCGTGGGCCCACCGGCCGCCGTACCGCGAAAGGTCCGCTCAGCGGCACGGCTTCGCGCCGCGTCGAGCGGCCGGCGCCGCTGCGCCAGGTCGTCTACGAGGCGCTGGCCGAGCTGATCGTCAACCGCACGCTCGAGCCGGGCCAGCATCTGGTCGAGGCCGACCTCGCCGAGTACCTGGGGGTGAGCAGGCAGCCGGTACGGGAGGCGTTGCAGCGCCTGCAGACCGAGGGCTGGGTCGACCTCAAGCCCGCGCAGGGCGCGTTCGTGCACCTGCCGACCGAGGAAGAGGCCGACCAGCTGCTGAGCGTCCGCAGCGTGCTGGAAACGCACTCCGCGAAGCTCGCCGCCGGTCTGGCCACCCCGGAAGACGTGAAACGGTTGTGGGAACTGCAGAACGAAGGAGTGGAGGCGCTGGCCGCCGAAGACATCGAACGACTGGTGGCGGCCAACGCCTCACTGCACGCCTTCATCACCGAACTGTCCGGGAACACGGTGCTCGCCGAGCTGATCGGGCTCGTCGACCGCCGCGTCCGCTGGTACTACACACCGATCGCCCGCCCGCGGGGCCGGGACGCCTGGTACGAGCACGCCCAGCTGATCGAAGCCATCGCCGCCAAGGACGTGGTCGTCGCCGAGGAGATCATGACCAAGCACACCGAGCGGACCCGGCAGGCGTATCACGAACGCACCCAGGCCCCGCCGGCGTAGCGGAGATCAGCCGGCGCCCTCCGCGGCGGGCGAAAGCGAACTCGCCTTGTCCGCCGCGGAGGTGGTACCGGGCGTCGCGCGCCCGGGTTGACGCAGGAACAGCGTCAGCACGGCCGAAAGCAGTGCGATACAGCCGGCGAGGATGTACGCCCCGGTGTAGCCCCAAGCGCTGACCACCCCGGCCGCGAGGCCGCCACCGCCGACCCCGCCGAACAGCTTCGCGCTGTAGACGAGGCCGTAGTTCGAGGCGTTGTAGTTCTCCCCGAAGTAGTCCGGCACCAGTGAGGCGAACAGCGGATAGAACGCACCACCGCCGAACCCGGTCAGGAACGCGAAGATCATGAACAGCGGCAGATCCTTCGTGTTCCCGGCGTACATCACGCCGAACTGCGCGAGCCCGGCGATCACCAGCACGATGGTGAGCGTCTGGCGGCGGCCGATCCGGTCCGACACCCAGCCGACCACGGCCCGGCCGGTTCCGTTGACGATGGAGAGCACGCCTGCCGACGAAGCGGCCACGAACGGCCCGAAACCGCTTTCCTTCGCGAACGGGACCTGGAAGTTGATGCCGAACAACGACACCCCGCCGATGATCACCAGGCACACCCACATCAGCGGGAGCATGCCGGTCCGGATCGCCTCCATCGGCGTGAACTGCTTGACCGCGGGCGGGTTCTTCGCCAGGCCCTTGTTGCCGGACTTGTTCCTGGCCCAGCCGAGCGGGTCGACCTCGGCGGGCCACCAGCTCTTCGGCGGGTCCTTGAACAGGAATCCACAGATCGCGACCACGATCAGCATGTAGAGGCCGATGAGGTCCAGCACCACCGAATAGTTCGTCGGGGTGAGGAACGCGCTGAAGATGTAGATGAACGGAACGGCCCCGTAGGCGAACCCGCCGTTCACGAACCCCGTGCGCGCGCCCCGCTTTTCGGGGTACCACTTGCCGACCATGTTGATGCAGGTCGCGTAGACGAGACCGGCCCCGGTCCCACCGCACACCGCGTAGCCGAGGAACGCCACGAAGAGGTTCGACGTGTGTGCGATGGTGACGTAGCCGATCCCGCTGAGCACCGCGCCCGCCAGCATCGCCGTCTTCGCCGAGACGATGTTCTTCTCCCGCATCCGTCCGGCCGGGAACGCGATCCCGGCCTGGAAGACGGCCCAAATACTCGCCAGCCAGAACGCGTCAGTGAGCGTCCAGCCGTTCTTGTCCTTCAACGTGTCTACAACTGCGCCCCACCCGTATTCGAAGACACTGACCGCCATCATGGCGATCCAGGGCAGCCAGACCATCCACGACCGCGATCTCCCCAAGATGTCGTGTGGGCTTTCGCCAACCCGGTAAACTCTCCCGTTTTGGTCTGTGATCTCCTGGTAGCTCGGTACGGCTGTGGTCATAAGAGTTCGCTTTCGTCACCGTTGACTAGTGTCCCTCTGCTGCCGACGTGCGGTGGATCTTCGTCCCTCCTCTCGTGCTTGGGAAGACGTTTCAGCCGAGCAATCCGGCCGACCTCGCCCAGCGGTACTTCGCGCCGAGCACGGTCACCGGCTTCTCCGTCGTGTACGGATAGGCCACGATCCCGTGCTGGTACAGGTAATCGCTGGCCTCTTCGACCTCGACGTCACCCGAGAGCGACGCGACGACAGGCTTGTGAATCCCCTTCGCCCGGTACTCGTCGACGACCTCGCAGATGAGCCTCGCGAACACCATCGGCGGCGTGACGATCGTGTGCCAGTAGCCGAGGATGAGTGCGTGGATGCGCTCGTCGGACAGTCCCAGTGCGACAGTGTTGCGGTAGGTCGACGGCGGCTCACCGCCGGTGATGTCGACCGGGTTCCCGGCCGCGCCGAACGGCGGGATGAACTTGCGGAAGGCCACGTCCAGATCGGGCGGGATCTCCATCAGGCTCAGCCCGTTGTCCACACAGGCGTCGGACAGCAGCACTCCCGAGCCACCGGCGCCGGTGATGATCACGACGTTCTCGCCCTGGGGCGTCGGCAGCAGCGGCACACCCCTGGCGTACTCGAGCATGTCGTTGAGCCCCGGCGCCCGGATGACCCCGCTTTGGCGCAGGATGTCGTCGTAGACCTTGTCGTTCCCGGCCAGCGCGCCGGTGTGCGAGCTCGCCGCCTTGGCGCCCTGCGTGGTGCGGCCCGCCTTCAGCACGATCACCGGCTTCTTCAGCGAGACCCGCTTGGCCGTCTCCGCGAACGACCGGCCGTCCTTGAGGTCTTCGAGGTGCATGGCGATCAGGTTGGTGTTGTCGTCGTGCTCGAAGAAGGTGAGCAGGTCGTCCTCGTCGAGGTCCGCCTTGTTGCCGACGCCGACGATCGCGGACACGCCCATCTTGGCCGAGCGGCTGAACCCGAGGATCGCCATCCCGATGCCGCCGCTCTGCGACGTCAGCGCGACGCCGCCCTTCACGTCGTACGGCGTGCAGAACGTCGCGGACAGGTTCTCCGGCGTGTAGTAGTAGCCGTAGATGTTCGGGCCAAGCACTCGCACGCCGTGTTTGCGCGCGATCGCCACGACCTCGTCCTGCAGCTCGATGTTCCCGGTCTCGCCGAAGCCCGACGGGATCAGGATCGCGCCCGCCACGCCCTTTTTGCCGACCTCCTCCAGCGCCGCGGCGACGAACTTGGCCGGGATGGCGAACACCGCGACGTCCACCTCGCCCGGTACGTCGGCGATGCTGGCGTACGCCTTGCGGTCCAGTATCTCGGTGGCCTTGGGGTTGATCGGGTAGATCTCCCCCGCGTAACCGCCGTTCACCAGGTTCTTCATCACCGAGTTGCCGATCTTGCCCTCCTCGGCGGAGGCACCGATCACGGCGATGGCGGCCGGTTTCATGATCCGGTTCATCGACGCCAGGATTTCCTCCTGGGTGAACCGCACCGGCGTCTTCGCCGCGTCCGGGTCGATGAGGATCCGGACGTCCACCGCGGTCGCCCCGGACGCGGTGGCGAGCACCGGGTTCAGGTCTACCTCGGCGAGCTCCGGGAAGTCGGTGACCAGCTCGCCGACGGCGTGGATCAGCGCGGCCAGCGCCTCGCGGTCGGCGGGCTCGGCGCCGCGGACGCCACGGAGAATCTCCGCCGCCGCGATGCCGTCGATCATCGACAGCGCCTCGTCGCGGCTCGTCGGCGCCAGCCGGAACGTGACGTCCTTGAGCACCTCCACCAGCACGCCGCCGAGGCCGAACGCGACGATCTTGCCGAACGTCTCGTCGGTGGTGGCGCCGATGATCACCTCGTGCCCGGAGGTGAGCATCTGCTGGACCTGCACACCGAGGATCTCCGCCTCGGGGTCGTAGTTCGCCGCGTTGTCCACTATGGACTTGAAACCCTCGGCGACCTGTTCCCGCGAGACGAGGCCGACCAGCACGCCGCCCGCCTCAGTCTTGTGCAGGATGTCCGGCGACACGATCTTCAGCACCACCGGGAAGCCGAGCTCGGCGGCCTGTGCGACGGCCTCGGCGGCGGTGGTGGCCAGCCGTTCCCGCGGGGTGGCGATCCCGTAGGCCTCGCACACCTGCCTGCCCTCCGGCGCGGTCAGCGACGATCGGCCCTCCGCCGCGGCCTTCTCGAGTAGCTTTTGGACGATCTCTTTGTCCGGCATTGCTTTCGTCTCCTCTAGATCACGCCTGCGGTGCGGAGTTCGCCGACCTGCTCGGCGCTGTAGCCGAGTTCGGCGAACACCTCGTCGTTGTGCTCACCGAGCAGTGGTGAACGCTCGACGTCGACCGGGGAGTCCGAGAGCTTCAGCGGGCAGCCGACGGTCTTGAACGCGCCCCGTTCCGGATGGTCCACCTCGACGACGAGCGAGTCGTCCTCGACGAGTTCCTTGGTGGACAGGATCGGTCCACACGGGACGTTGTGGGCGTTGAGCGCCTCCATCACCTCCCACTTGGTGTGCTTCTCGGTCCAGGTCTCGACGAGCGCGAACACCTTGTCCAGTTTGGACAGACGCGCTTCCGGGGTCGCCCAGTCCGGGTCCTCGGCGAGCTCGGGCTGGCCGATCAGCTGCGTGATGGGTCCCCAGCCGACCGGCTGGATGATCACGTAGATGTAGTCGTTCGGCCCACCCGGCGCGCACCGCACCGCCCAGCCCGGCTGCCCGCCGCCCGACGCGTTGCCCGAGCGCGGGACCTCGTCGCCGAACACGTCGTTCGGGTACTCGTTGAGCGGGCCGTGCGCGAGCCGCTGCTGGTCGCGCAGCTTGACGCGGCAGAGGTTGAGCACCGCGTCCTGCATGGCGACCTGCACGCGCTGGCCGCGCCCGGTGGTGGTGCGCTGGTAGAGCGCGGCGAGGATCGCGGCCACCAGGTGGATCCCGGTGCCGGAGTCGCCGATCTGCGCGCCGGTCGCGGTCGGCGGGCCGTCCTCGAAACCGGTGGTGCTCATCGCGCCGCCCATGGCCTGCGCGATCACCTCGTAGGCCTTGAAGTCGACGTACTTGCCGGGGCCGAAACCCTTGATGGAGGCGTAGATCAGCTTCGGGTTGAGCTCGGCGAGCTTTTCCCACGAGAACCCGAACCGGTCCACCACCCCGGGGCCGAAGTTCTCGACCAGGACGTCGGATTCGGCGATCAGCTTCGCGAAGACCTTCTTGCCTTCTTCGCTTTTCATGTTGAGCGTGATGCTGCGCTTGTTGGAGTTCAGCATCGTGAAGTAAAGGCTGTCGACGCCGGGCAGGTCCCGCAGCTGCCCGCGGGTGATGTCGCCGCGGCCGGGCGTCTCCAGCTTGATCACGTCCGCGCCCAGCCAGGCGAGGATCTGCGTCGACGAAGGTCCTGATTGGACGTGGGTCATGTCGAGGACGCGAACGCCCTCCAGTGCCTTTCCCATGGAATCGCCCTCTCGCTACTTGTACATCGTCTGGTTCATGGTTCCCGGTGCGTAGACGTCCGGGTCGACCCAGACGTTGATCAGCGACGGCTTGCCGGACTCGCGGGCGCGCTGCAACGCGGGGCCGATGTCCTTGGGGTCGCGTACTTCCTCCCCGTGCCCGCCGAGCATCCGCGCGAACTCGTCGTAACGGACGTCGCCGAGGGTGTTGCCGATCCGCTCGCGGCCCAGCCCGTACTTGGCGGCCTGGCCGTAGCGGATCTGGTTCATCGAGGAGTTGTTGCCGACGACGCCGACGAACGGCAGGTTGAACCGCACCAGCGTCTCGAAGTCCCAGCCGGTGAGGCTGAACGCGCCGTCGCCGAACAGCGCGACGACCTCCTTGTCGGGCCTCGCGTGCTTGGCCGCCAGCACGAACGGGATGCCGACGCCGAGTGTCCCGAGTGGACCGGGGTCCATCCAGTGGCCCGGCGACTTCGGCTGCACGACCTGACCGGAGAAGGTGACGATGTCGCCGCCGTCACCGATGTAGATCGAGTCCTCGGTGAGGAACTCGTTGATCTCGTGCACCAGGCGGTAGGGGTGGATCGGGTTGGCGTCGGAGTGCTGCAGCGGCAGGCGCTTCTGCTTCGCCTTCTCCTCCACCGCGGCGAGTTCCTCGAGCCAGACCTTGCGCCCGACCGCGCCGTTGTCGACCCGGCCGGTGGCAGCTTCGGCGACGGCGGCGAGCACCTGGCCCGCGTCGCCGACGATGCCGAGGTCGATGTCGCGGTTCTTGCCGACGGTGCGGTAGTCGAGGTCGATCTGCACCACGGTCGCGTCCGGGCTGAGCCGCTTGCCATAGCCCATCCGGAAGTCGAACGGGGTGCCGACGATAACGATGACGTCCGCGTTGTCGAAGGCGTAGCGGCGCGAAAGCTGGAAGTGGTGCGGGTCGCCAGGCGGCAGCGTGCCTCGCCCGGCGCCGTTCATGTACGCCGGGATGTTCAGCGTGCGCACCAATTCGGTGGCGGGCTCGGTCGCCCGGGTCGTCCAGACCTGGCTGCCCAGCAGGATCGCCGGCTTCTTCGCGTTGACCAGCAGGTCGGCCAGCTTCTCGATGTCCGCGGGGTCACCGGCGTTGCGGGTGGACGCCCGGTACTGACCGGCCGCCGGGATCCGCGCCTGGCTCAGCGGGACCTTCGCGTCGAGGA
Source organism: Amycolatopsis sp. H20-H5 (assembly GCF_035828755.1). Classification (NCBI taxonomy): domain Bacteria; kingdom Bacillati; phylum Actinomycetota; class Actinomycetes; order Pseudonocardiales; family Pseudonocardiaceae; genus Amycolatopsis; species Amycolatopsis sp. H20-H5. Next base: position 12,740 of record NZ_JAYMZS010000092.1, read on the forward strand.
TGTCCCGCGGGATCTCCAGGAACGACGGTCCCGGTGCGCCCGCGAAGCTCTCGCGAAACGCCATCGAGACCAGATCGGCGATCCTGGCCGTGGACGGCACAGTGGCGGCGAACTTCGTGATCGGCGTCATCATGTCGACATGCGGCAGGTCCTGCAGGGACCCCATCTTGTGCTGGGCCAGCGCCCCCTGGCCGCCGATGAGCAGCATCGGGCTCTCCGCGCGCAGGGCGTTCGCCACCCCGGTGACCGCGTCGGTGGTGCCGGGACCCGCGGTGACCACGGCGCAGCCGGGCTTTCCGGTGATCCGGGCGTACCCGTCCGCGGCGTGCGCGGCGACCTGCTCGTGCCGGACGTCGATGACCGCGATGCCCTCATCGACGCACCCGTCGTAGATGTCGATGATGTGCCCGCCGCAGAGGGTGAAGATGGTGTCGACACCCTCGGCTTTGAGGGCCTTGGCCACCAGGTGGCCGCCGGAGATCGTGTCCTGATCCCCTTCACTCGCGCTCGGACCATTTCCCATGGGCGCCATGCTCAACTCCTCCTGACTCACGCCGGACCTCTCTGATCCGTGCGCTCGGTTTTCCGGGTCTGCCGCATCTACCCGCCGGACCTCTTCGATGCCGAACTGTAGATTGCATACCGTATGAGGTAGGCATAGGATTACTCTCAGAGCGGCCCGGTGTCCAGGGGCGATCGGCGGTTTTCTTCCCAGCACCGTTTCGGCACCGGACCGGCACCAGACCGGCCCCTTGGCGGCCCCGCGGCACCGGCCGGCCCTCCCCGCAGTGAGAAAGGACTCCTGGCGTGGACCTTTTCGAACACGAGGCGCGAGACCTCTTCGACCGCTACGGCGTACCCGTCCTTCGTGGCGGCGTCGCCACCACCCCCGAGCAGGCGCGCGAAGCCGCCGATCGGATCGGTGGCACCGTGGTGATCAAGGCGCAGGTGAAGACCGGCGGCCGGGGCAAGGCGGGCGGAGTGAAGCTCGCGGACGGTCCCGACGACGCCGAACAGCTCGCCGACGACATCCTCGGGATGGACATCAAGGGCCACACCGTCCACAAGGTCCTGGTCACCGAGGCGAGCCCGATCGCCGAGGAGTATTACGTCTCCTACCTGCTCGACAGGGGCGCCCGCGGTTTTCTCGCCATCGCGTCCGTCGAGGGCGGGATGGAGATCGAGGAAGTCGCCGTCTCCAAGCCCGAGGCGCTGGCGAGGATCCCGATAGATCCGATCAGCGGGGTCGATCAGGCGAAGGCCAGGGAGATCGTCGCCGCCGCGAACTTCCCCGCCGCGGTCGCCGAGCAGGTGGCCGCGGTGCTGGTGCGGCTGTGGCTGGTCTTCGTCGGTGAAGACGCCACGCTCGTCGAGGTGAACCCGCTGGCCAAGTCGACCGACGGCAAGGTGCTCGCGCTCGACGGGAAGATCACGCTCGACGACAACGCGGCCTTCCGGCATCCCGCGCACGAGGCGCTGGCCGACGCAGGCGCCGGAGACCCCCTGGAGCGCAAAGCGCACGAGGCGGGCCTCAACTACGTCAAGCTCGACGGCGACATCGGCGTCATCGGCGTCATCGGCAACGGGGCCGGCCTGGTGATGTCCACTTTGGACGTCGTCGCGGCCGCGGCGGCCGAGGTCGGCGCGGCCGGGCCCGCGAACTTCCTCGACTTCGGCGGCGGCGCCTCGGCCGAGGTGATGACCGCGGGGCTCGACGTCATTCTCGGTGACCCGGCCGTGCGCAGCGTGTTCGTCAACGTCTTCGGCGGGATCACCGCCTGCGACGCGGTCGCCACCGGCATCGTGCGCGCGCTGGACCAGCTCGGTGACCGCGCCCGCAAACCCCTGGTCGTCCGGCTGGACGGCAACAACGTCGCCGAGGGCCGCCGCATCCTCGCCGAAGCCGCGCATCCGCTGGTCACCGTGGTCGCCACGATGGACGACGCCGCCCGTGAAGCGGCCAAACTCGCCACTGTGGAGGCCTGAGATGGCGATCTTCCTCGATGAGAACTCCCGCGTGATCGTCGCCGGCATGACCGGTTCCGAAGGCTTGAAGCACACCAAGCGGATGCTCGCGGCGGGCACCAACGTCGTCGGCGGCGTCAACCCGCGCAAGGCGGGGCAGGAGGTCGGCTTCGACGACCGGTCGCTGCCGGTCTTCGGGACCACCGCCGACGCGATGGCCGCCACCGGCGCGGACGTGACCGTCCTTTTCGTCCCGCCCCCGTTCGTCAAGGACGCGGTGATCGAGGCGGTCGACGCCGGGATCGGGCTCGCGGTGGTGATCACCGAGGGCGTCCCGGTGCACGACTCGGCGTATTTCTGGGCGCACGCGGTGGCGACCGGCGGCCAGACCAGGATCATCGGGCCGAACTGTCCCGGCGTCATCAGCCCCGGCAAGGCCAACGCGGGCATCATCCCGGCCGACATCACCAAACCGGGCGCGATCGGGCTGGTGTCCAAATCGGGCACGCTGACCTACCAGCTGATGCACGAACTGCGGGACTTCGGCTTCTCCACCTGCGTCGGGATCGGCGGCGACCCGGTGATCGGGACCACCCACATCGACGCGATCGAGGCCTTCGAGGCCGATCCCGAGACCGAGTTGATCGTCCTCATCGGAGAGATCGGCGGTGACGCCGAAGAGCGTGCCGCGGCGTACGTGCGCGAGCACGTGACCAAGCCGGTGGTCGGCTATGTCGCCGGATTCACCGCGCCGGAAGGAAAAACGATGGGCCACGCGGGCGCCATCGTCTCCGGTTCCGCGGGCACCGCCGCCGCCAAGAAGCAGGCGCTGGAGGCCGCGGGCATCGCGGTGGGCCGGACGCCGAGCGAGACCGCCACCCTCGCCCGCGAAATCCTCGGCGGCTGAGTGGGCGCGAGACGGACCCGCTCGTCGCGAACGCGGGGAACTACTGGCGGCTGCTCGGCACCCGCGAGATCGTGCTGATCCACGACCGCGGGATGCGGACGTTCACCGACACCGAGTTCGCCAGCCAGCTCGAGGCGAGCACGGGCATGCGCCCGCCGTGGGCGGCCGAGACCTTTGTGGACTCCGCACAGGACGTCCGCCAATGCCTGGCCTCGGCCTGGGCTAGCCCAGGCCGAGGCGGTCCGGCCTGCTGTAGACGTTCATCGAGTTTCCGCGCAGGAAGCCGACCAGGGTGAGGCCCAGTTCCGCGGCCAGGTCGACGGCGAGCGACGAGGGCGCGGACACCGCGGCGAGCATCGGGATCCCGGCCATCACGGCCTTCTGCACCAGTTCGAACGAGGCGCGGCCGCTCACCATCAGCACGACCCCGGCCAGTGGCAGCCGCCCCGCGCGCGTCGCCCAGCCGACGACCTTGTCCACGGCGTTGTGCCTGCCGACGTCCTCACGCAGGCACAACAAGCCGCCCTCGGCGTCGAACAGCCCGGCGGCGTGCAGCCCGCCGGTGCGGTCGAAGACCTTCTGCGCCGCGCGGAGCCGGTCCGGGAGCGCGACGAGCACGGCGGGCTCCAGCCGGAACGCGGTCTCGGCCACCGGCCAGGTCGCGGTGGTGCGGACGGCGTCCAGGCTCGCCTTGCCGCAGAGCCCACAGGAGGAGGTGGTGTAGAAGTTGCGCTCGATCGAGGGATCCGGCGGGGGCACCCCGTCGGCGAGCAGGACGTCGAGCACGTTGAAGGTGTTACCACCACCGTCCACTGTGGCGCCCGCGCAGTAGCGGAGGGACCGGATGTCGGCGGGATCCCGTGCCACGCCCTCGCTCACCAGGAACCCGGCGGCGAGGTCGAAGTCGTCGCCGGGGGTGCGCATGGTGACCGACAGCGGTTTGCCACCGACCCGGATCTCCAGCGGCTCCTCGACGGTGAGGGTGTCCGGGCGCGCGTCCGGCACGCCGTCGACGACGCGCAGCACGCGACGCCTGGTCGTCACCCGGCCCATCGTCAGCGGGCGATCGGCAGCAGGTTCGGCCGTCCCGGCTGGGAAAGCCGCCCGGCGAGCACCGCACCGGCGATGCTGAGCACGCCCGCGGCGGCGAACGCGCCGAGGTAGCCGTGCGTGGACACGACGAACGCCGCCAGCCCGATCCCGAGCACGGCGCCCGCGGCCTTCGCGCTGTAGAGCACGCCGAAGTTCTGCAGCACCGACTCCTCGCCGAAGTACTCCCGGACCAGCCCGACGAGCAGCGAGTAGCAGCAGCCGTTGCCGAGGCCCGCGAGCGCCGCGCCGAGCACCAGGCCCACCGCGTGGCGGTGCTCGCCGGAGTAGAGCAGGACGAACTGGGCGACGCCGCCGGTGACCATCGCCAGGCGCAGGATCCGCCGCCTGCCCAGCCGGTCGGACAGCCAGCCCAGCAGCACCCGGCCAGCGCCGGTCACCCCGGCCAGCACGCTGAGCGCGGCCGCGGCGAGCATCGGGCCCGCGCCCCGTGCCGCGATGAAGGTCGACAGGTAGGCGAGGTCGAACAGCAGAACCGCGGCGGCCAGCATGACGATGACGTACATCGCGACGGCCACCCGGGAACGCAGCACCTCGCCCGGCCGGTACTGGCGCACCGCGGGCCGGTTCACCGACACACTCCGGTTGTGCACCTTGTCCAGCGCCCACGCGCGCGGCTCGGGATGGATGGGCCACCAGTGTTTCGGCGGGTCGCGCAGCAGGACGCCCGCCGCGGCGATCACCACCAGCACGACCGCGGCGACGGTGTCCAGCAGCAAGGCGCGGCTGCCGACGTCGAGCCAGGCACCGGCGGCCAGCACGAACGGGACGCAGCCGTAGGCGAACGCGCCGCTCACCGCGCCGACCCGCGCGGCCGTCCGGTCGGGGAACCACTTCATCACGGTGCCCACGCAGGTCGCGTAGACGAGGCCGGTGCCGATCCCGCCGAGCACGGAGTAGCCGAGGAAGACGACGGGGAGGCTGGTGGCGTGGCCGAGGGTGGCGAGGCCGATGGCGCACAGCACAGCACCGGTGACCACGGCGGCACCCGGCGGTAGCTTGCCCTGATCACGCAGGCGAGCGGCCGGGAAAGCGACTCCGGCCTGGCACACCGTCCAGAGCCCCAGCGAAAGGACGACCTCGCCGAACGTCCAGCCGTAGGCCTGGGTGAGGGTGGGCGCGATGGCGGCGAACCCGTACTGCTGGATACCGGCGGCGAGCATCGCCGCCCAGCTCAGCCAGAACATCCAGCCCCTGGACCGGCCGAGGAGCTCACGATCGCTTTCGCCGACGCGGTACCGGCGGCCGTAGACGTCCCGGAGCTCCTGGACGGCGATGGCCGGTACCGATGGAAGGGGAGTCGCTGATGGAAAGGACATGGTTCCCACCCTGCCTACCTGGCTATTGTATACCGTATGAAGTAGTCTTTGGTTATAGCACCGGTCCAGCGGGAAGTCCACGGTCGGCACCGAAACGGGGAGCGCGGATGCACAAGCCGGTTTCGTGGCACGAAGCGCGGGAAGCAGCGCGGGTCACGGCCAAACCCCTCGATCCCGTTGAGCTGGCACTGGACCGGGCGCTGGGCACCGTGCTGGCGAATCCGGTCCTGGCGCTGACGGCGCTCCCCTCGTTCGACAACTCCGCCATGGACGGCTTCGCGGTCGCCGGGCACGGGCCGTGGACGGTCCTCGGCCGGGTGCACGCGGGCGGCGAGCCGTTCCCCGAAGCGCTGCGGCCGGGCCAAGCCGTGGAGATCGCGACCGGCGCTCCGGTCCCCCTCGGCGCGGACACCGTCCTGCCGGTGGAACACGCCGAGCGAGCGAGAGATCGCGTAACCGGCCAGGTCACACCAGGACGGCACATCCGGCGCGCGGGCGAGGACTGCCCCTGCGGCGTCGAACTGATCCCGTCGGGCAGGCCGGTCACGCCCGCGCTGCTGGGCCTCGCCGCGAGCGTCGGTTACGACACGCTCGTGGTCCATCGCCGCCCCCGGGTCGCGGTGCTGGTGACCGGGGACGAGCTGGTGTCCGCCGGGCCACCGCCGCCCGGCCGGGTGCGGGACGCGATCGGGCCGCTGCTGCCCGGACTGGTGAGCGCCGCGGGCGGCGAACTCGTCGCGAGCAGGCAGCTCCCCGACCAGCGCCCCGCCTTGGCCGACAGTCTGTCCACTATGGACGCCGAGGTGCTCGTCGTCTGCGGCGCGACCTCGAAGGGGCCCGCCGACCATCTCCGCGGCGCGTTGCGGGACCTCGACGCGGACCTGGTGATCGCGAGCGTCGCCTGCCGCCCCGGCCATCCCCAGCTCCTCGCGGTGCTCCCCGACGGCCGGTGCGTCGTGGGCCTGCCGGGCAACCCTTTCGCCGCGCTGGCCGCGGTGGTGACGCTGCTGGCGCCGCTGGTGTCCGGGTTCGGCGGCCACGCTCCACCCCCGGTGACCACCGCGCGCCTGACCGGCGACGTCACCGCGCATCCCCGTGACACCAGGCTGATCCCCGTCCTGCGCGCCGGTGACGAAGCCGTCCCGGCCGGGCACGACCGGCCCGGCACACTGTGGGGCGCCGCTCTCGCCGACGCGCTGGCCGTGGTCCCGCCCGACTGGAGCCGTGGCCGGACGGAGCTGCTCATCCTGCGCTGACCGTGACCCGGTTCAGTCCTGGTTCACGGTCAGGCCGCGCTCCGCGAAGACCTCCTTGGCGGCGAACGTGGCGTTCAGCGCCTTCGGGAATCCACAGTAGACAGCCGAGTGCAGCAGCGCCTCGACGATCTCCTCCGGGCTCAGCCCCACGTTGAGCGAGGCGTTGACGTGCACCTTCAGCTGCGGCTCGCAGCCGCCGAGCGCGGTGAGCATGCCGAGCGTCACCAGCTGGCGGTCCCGCGCGGCGAGGCCCGGCCGGGCGTAGACCTCTCCGAAACCCCAGGCCACCACCTGGTGCCCGAGCTCGGGCGAAACGTCCGCCAGCGCGTCGATGACCCGCTGTCCCCCTTCACCGTCGACCTCGGCGAGCACCTTCATCCCGCGGTCGAAACGGTCCTGCCTGGTCTCCGGATTCGTCATGCCCCGACCGTAGGGGCTGGAGCGCGCTCCAGGTCAACTAACCTGCCGAAAGCTCCGCGGGCGCCGTTGTCCGGCGGCGGGCGAGCGTCAGCAGGAGCGCGAGCGCGGTCAGAATCGCGGCAGGCCACTCCAGATGGTCCGGCTCGACCACCCGGAGGCCGAGACCGCCGACCGCGCCGCCCAAGCAGATGCCCAGGTAGATCGCGGACGAGTTGAGGCCGAGCAGGACCGGCGCGGAGGCGGGCGAAGACCGCACCAGCAGGTGCTGCTGCGGCACGGTGGAGGCCGACGCGACCGCGCCCCAGACGGCCACCCAGACCAGCGTGCTCGCCAGGTGCGCTGTCGCCCAAGGCCCCAGCAGGAGCAGGACGAGGCTCGCGACGAGGTTCACCGTCACGACCCGCTCCGGCTGGAACCGATCGGAAAGCCTGCCGGACACCAGCGTGCCGGTCAGGCAGCCCAGCCCGAACAGCAGCAGCACCACCGTCAGCGTCGCGACCGAGCCCAGCGTCACGGAGGCGACCGCGGGCGCCAGATAGGTGTAGAGCGTGTACGTGCCGCTGAACAGCAGCACCGTGGTGACCAGCACGGCCACCGTCCAGCCGTGGGCGAGCGGCGCGAGCCGGACCCGCAGCCGGACGGCCGGAAGCACCACGGGCGGCAGCCGCAGGGCGATCCCGGCCATCGCGACCAGGCCGAGCCCGGCGACCCCGTACAGCGTCAGCCGCCAGTCGACCCCGCCGACGAGCGTGCCCAGCGGCAGCCCGATCGCGGTCGCCGCGCTGAGCCCACCGAGCACAATGGACATCACCCAGCCACGCCGCGCCTCCGGGGTCAGCGCGACGGCCGTGCCCGAAGCCGTCGAGGTGATCGTGCCCGCCCCGACGGCGGTGAGCACGCGGAAGATCAGCACCCAGGTGTAGTCCGTGGCCAGCGCCGTCGCGACGTTGCCGACGACGAACAAACCCAGTGCCAGCAGCAAAGCGGTGCGCCGGTTCAAGCCGCTCAGCGCCGCGCCGAGGACCGACGCGGACAGCGCGAACGTCAGTGCGAAGAACGTCACGAGCTGCCCGGCGGCGGCCACGGAAACGTGCAGGTCGCCCGCGATGGCGGGCAGGAGCCCGGCGATGACGAAATTGTCGGTGCCCACCGCGAAGGTCGCGAGCGCCAGTGGCAGCAGCCACCAGAGCCCTGGCCGTTCTTCGGTGGTTGGCTGCCGCGAGCGGCCTCCGGACGCTGTCGACACTTTCACCCTCGCCGGTTCGCTCATCGCGTGGACGACACGAACGCCGTCACGACGCCGGCCAGCTTATCGGGCTCCTCGAACTGCACGGCGTGGCCCGTGTCGAAGTGCTCGACCGTCACCGGCCGGTGCCCGGTTAGGAAGGCCTCGACCCGCTCGTTGTCCACCAGCCGGTCCTGCCTGCCGAACACGGCGAGCACCGGGATGTCCCCCACGTGCGGGAACTTCTGTTCGGCCAGTTCCGCCAGCGCCCCCCAGCTGTCCACCGTCGCCTCGGTGACCGTGGTCAGCCGCAGGTCGTCCTCCAGGATGAACTTGTGCCAGTCCGGCAACGTGGTGAAGTCACTGGTCTGCAACGGAACCTGGATGTAGGCGCGGTCCTTCGCGGGCTCGATGCCGAACTCCCGCACGGCCGCGAGCGCCGAGTCGACCGACAGCGAAAGCACGTCGCTGTAGCGCTCGTTGAAGACGAATCCGGGCGAGATCATCAGCAGGCTCGTCACCAGCCCCTCCCCCGCGACCTCGGCTGCCACCGCGGACGCGACCTGCGCGCCGAAGCACCAGCCCGCGAGGTGCACCCGCTCGAACCGGGTGGCGAGGAACCGCAGGAACTCGACCGTGTCCGCGACGGCCTGGTCCCGGTCCGGCAGGTGGCCGCGGCCCGCGTTGAGGCCGGAGCCGCGCCGGTCCGTCGCGACGAACGACAGGCCGGAGCCCGCGACGACGGGCTCGGCCAGCGGGCCCTGCCAGCCGGAGTGGCTCATGCCGCCGTGCAGCATGACGATCACGTCGCCACCGGTGGCCTCACCCCACAGCCGGTAGTGCGTGACGTAGTCGTCCGACTGGGTGAAAGTGTTCAGCTCCATGGGTTTCTTCCTGTCTCGTGGTCGGTCGCACTAATGGGTCGCCAGGGTCGGTTAAAGCAGGAGGCCGAGCTTGTCGGCGGCTGCCGCGATGCCCGGGGACAGCTCCGTCACCGGCGCGTTCTCCGCGGTCACCAGGTGCGTCAGCACCTCGTCGTAAAGCCCGGCGACGACGTTCAGCGTGCCAGGGGCGAGCACCCGGCCGTCGGCGTTGAAGGTGATGACGAGCCGCTCGTGCGCCAGCTCGTGGCCCGCGTTCACCAGCAGCGGCACGTCGACGTGCTCGAACCAGCGCGCCTCGGTGACGTTTCCCCGGTACGCGGTGAAACGGGTGTAGTTGAACAGCGCCGGGAACAAGGTTTCCCGGCCGAGGTCGGCCCTGATCCGCGCCTGCGGATAACGCCGGTGCGGCAGCGCGCGGCGGTCGGCGTCGAACACCTCCCGCGCGAGGTCCTGCCAGGTCTGGTCCGCGATCCGCCGCCGCAGCGGCAGGAAGTTGAGGAACAGTCCCAGTACCGCCTCGCTTTCGTCGACCTCCGGCCTGCCGTTGGTGAACACGCCGGTCACGACGTCGGCCTCGCCGGTCAGCAACGCCAGTGCCCGCAGGTGCGCCGCTAGCAGGACGTGCTTGAGCGGGACCCGGAACCGGGTGGCCGCCGCGAGCAGCGCTTCGTGGCGGGCGTCGTCCAGTGCGAGTTTCGTCTCGCTCCATCGCGGCCCCGGCTCGGCGGTGGTCAGCCGGGACAACGTGGTGTCGGGGGCGCCGAGCAGGGTGCTCGCCCAGAAATCCTTCGCCTCGGCCGATTCCGTGGCCGCGAGTTCGGCTCGCACGTACTCCCGGTAGCGCAGCGCCGGTGCCTCGGGCGGTGCGACGGTCTCGTGCTCGATCGCCGCCCGGTAGTCCGTGACGACGTCGCGGAGGAACAGCGACAAGCTCCAGCCGTCGATGATCGAGTGGTGGAAACCCAGTGTCAGCACGAATCCGGCCGAGCCGTCGTGGTGCGCGGCGAAGCGGATCAGCCCCGGCTCGGCCCAGTCGAACGCGGTCACCCGTTCGGATTCGAACCAGGCGTCCCCGTCGTCGACGAGGTCGAGACACGGTTCCACCGACGCGTGCACCTGCTGAAGCGGGACTTCGCGCTCCAGCAGGAACCCCGTGCGGAACGTGTCGTGCGCGTTCATCACGCGCCTCAACGCGGCGCGCAGCGGTTCCCCTTGCAAGGGCAAGGGAACGCGGTAGGCGAAGACGTCGTGATAGGCGGCCTGCGCGAGATCGCGCTCGGTGGCCCGGATCATGTCGAGCTGCGCCGCCGTCGCCGGGTAGGCGTCGACGATCCCGGGCCCGAACTCCTCGCCGCCCGCCAGTTCGAACGGCAGCAGGCCCGCGGTCTCCTCGGCGACGGCGAGATCCTCGCCGATCCTGGCGGCCAGCGCCACGATGGTCCGGCACGCGAAGACATCCGCCATCGTCACGGCGGACGCGACGCGGCGGAGCTTGGCGACGACCCGGATCGCACTGATCGAGTCGACGCCGAACTCCAGGTAGTCGTCGTCGATGCCGAGGTCGCCGGTGTCCAGTACCAGCCCCACCACCTCGGCCACCCGCCGTTCGAGCTCGGAGCGGGGTGCGCGTTTCGGCGGCCGGACGGCTCGCACGACTGGAGCGGTCGCCGCTACCACAGAGGTCCCGTCCGCTGCCTGAATGTCAGCGGAGTCGGCCACCAGTTCGGTGACGGCCGTGAGGAACTCGTCCAGATAACGCTCGGCGCGCTCGGCGTCGATCCGGGTGGCGTCGTAGTTGACGAACACCCGCTGGTGGTCCGCGAAATGGTCCCGGTGCACGTGGACGACGGCGTCGAAACTGGTCTGCTCGAAGTACCGCGCGCCGGTGATCCGCACCGGTTCGCCAGGATCGGCGGTGTAGACGTGGAAGTCGGTGTAGTTGAACACGGTGTCGAACGCCGCGGTGCCACCGGCGAGCCGCTGGATCTCGGCGAGCGGGAATCGGCGGTGCGGTGAGGAGTCCTGCTCCGCCGCGAGCACCCGGCCGGTGAGCGCGGCCCAGCTCTCGGTCCGCAGCTCGACCGGGAACGGCAGCGTGTTGAGGAAAAGCCCGGCCAGCTCGGTCCCGCCCGTCGACTCCGGCCGCCCCGCGGAGACCAGGCCGGTCACCACCGTGCGCTGCCCGGTCAGCCTTCCCAGCACGTTCAGGTGGGCGGCCAGATACGCGCTCTTGACCGGCACGCCGAGCCCGGCCGCGAAGCGGCGGACACCCTCGACCAGCTCCTCGGGAACGATCCGTCCCGCGGTCGACGGCTCGGCCGCCCTTGCCGTCGCGACCGAGACGTCCTTTGTGGACAAAAGGGTTGCGGGGACCTCCGCGAGCAGGCCCGACCAGTACGCCCGCTGGGCGGGATCCGCAACGGCGTGCCGTTCCAGTTCGACATACGTGCCATAGGAAATCGGCTCGACGCCCGGCTCGTTCTCCCGTCCGGCGAGCAGGTCCGCGTACCGGCTCCGGATCTCCTCGACGACCAGTGCGACGCTCCACCCGTCGAGCACGATGTGGTGGAACGAGACCAGCAGGTTCATCGTCCCCGGCGACCGGACGTGCGCGGCGATCCGGACCAGCGGGCCCTCGGCGAGGTCGAACGCGCGACGACGCTCGGCGGCGACCAACCGCGCGACGGCCTCGTCCTGGCCGGTGTCGGGCAGATCGACCACCTCGACCGGCACCGCGAGGTCCGTGTGCACCAGCTGCAGCGGCCGGTCGAACGTCTCGAGGTCGAAGGTCGAGCGCAGCTGGGGATGCCCGGCGGCCACGTCCGCGACGGCCCGGCGCAGCAGGTCCGGCCGCACCTCGCCGGTCACCTCGTAGTCGAAGACGTCGTGGTAGACCGAGGAATCCTCGTGCAGCATCGTGTGGTAGATCATCCCGGCCTGCAGCATCGTCAGCGGCCACGCGTCGGTGATCCCGCCGGGCAGCGCCGCGCGGTCGGCCGGGGTGAGCAGCGCGAGCGGCGCCACGACCGGTTCCGCGGCGGTGCCGCGCTCCAGCACACCGGCCAGCAGCCGGATCGTGGGATGGGCGAAGATATCGTGCACCTGCACCGAATAACCGCGCTCCCGCAGCTTCGCGGCGACCCGGATGCTGAGGATCGAATCCCCGCCGTGGCGGAAGAAGTTGGCGTCCACGCCGACCTTCTCGGTGCCGAGCACCTCGGACCAGACCCGCACCAGCTCCCGCTCGCGCTCGGTGGCGGGCGGCGTGAAGACCTCCACCGGCCCGGCCAAGGACTCGTGCGGGTCCGGCAGGGCGGTCCGGTCGAGCTTGCCGTTGGCGGTCGTCGGCAGCGCGGGCAGCGCCATCACCACCTGCGGGACCATGAAGTCCGGCAGCCGCCGCGCCAGCGCGGTCTTGACCTCCTGCTGGTCGAACCCGTCCGCGACCACGTAGCCGACCAGCGCGCGGCTCGGGCCGAAGTCGCGCACCACCACGGCCGCGTCGCGCACGTTCGGCAGCTCCAGCAGGGTCGCGGCGATCTCGTCCGGCTCGATCCGCAGGCCACGCAGCTTGACCTGGTTGTCGATCCGCCCGAGGTACTGGAGCTGCCCGTCGGGCAGGAACCGCGCCAGGTCGCCGGTGCGGTAGAGGCGAGCGCCCGGCTCGGTGCCGTACGGGTCGTCGACGAACACCTTGGCCGTCAGCTCGTCCCGGTGGTGGTATCCGATCGCCAGCGCGACGCCGCCGATGCACAGCTCCCCCGGCACCCCGATCGGGGCCAGCCGCCGGTGCTTGTCGAGCACGTAGAGCCGCACGTTCGCGATGGGCTTGCCGATCGGCACGATCGAGCCGGGATAGTCCGTGGTGCACGGCCAGTACGACACGTCGATCGCGGCTTCGGTGGGCCCGTAGAGGTTGTGCAGCCCGCAGGACAGCGCGCGGCCGAAATTCCGCACCGCCGCGAACGTCAGCGCCTCGCCGCTGCAGATCACCCGGCGCAGCGAGCCGCAGTACACGTCGAGGTCGTCCTCCTCCAGGAAGACGTTGAGCATCGACGGGATGAAGTGCGTCGTGGTGACCCCGCGGTCGCGGATCAGCCGCTTGAGGTAGTCGGTGTCGCGGTGGCCGCCGGGCTTCGCGACGACGATCCGCGCCCCGAACATCAACGGCCAGAAGAATTCCCAGACCGACACGTCGAAACTGAACGGCGTCTTCTGCAGGACCCGGTCCTCGCCGGTGAGCCCGTACTCGGACTGCATCCAGTACAGCCGGTTGAACAGCGAGACGTGCCGGTTCACCACGCCCTTCGGGCGGCCGGTGGAGCCGGAGGTGTAGATCATGTACACCGGCGAGTCACGGGTGACGGTCCGCTCGACGGGCGAGTCGTCCTCGGTGCGGGTGTCCGTTATGGACAGTGCGACGATCTCGGCCGTGCCGCCCGCGAGCAGCGCGCGGTGGCGCTCCTGGGTGAGGATGAGCGACGGGTTCGCGTCGGCGATCATGTACTCGATCCGGTCGGCCGGGTACTCCGGGTCGATCGGCACGTAGGCGCAGCCCGCCTTCACGATCGACACCAGCGCGACGACCATTTCGAGCGAGCGTTCCATGTAGACACCGACGAACGGCGTCGCGTCGCCGTCACGGCGCGCGAGGATCGACCGGGCGATCTGGTTGGTGAGCAGGTCCAGCTCGCGATAGGTGAGCGCGGTGCCGTCGAACTCCGTCGCGACGGCGTCCGGCGTTCGCCGGGCCTGCGCCTCGAACATGTCGACGACCGTCGCATAAGGATAGTCCTCGGCCGTGGCGTTCCAGACGTCGAGAATCCGCGTGCGCTCGTCGTCGGGCAGGAACGACACCTCGGACACGGCCAGGTCGAGGCCGTCCGCGAGCGACTCCAGCAGCCGCGCGTAGTGCCGCACCAGCCGCTCGGCCGTCTCCGGGGTGAACAGGTCGGTGTTGAACTCGACCTCGAACTCGAACTCGTCGTCGGTCTCGGCGACGTACAGCATGATCTCGAACTTCGACGCCGCACGCTCCACCGATTGCGCCCCGGTGGTGACGCCCTCGCCGAGGTCGAGCCCCGGACGGCGGCCCAGCACCGTGAGCATCGTCTGGAACACCGGGTTGTGGCTGGGATCGCGCCGGGTGTCGAGTGCGTCGAGGACCTTCGGGTACGGCGCGTGACCGTGGTTCAGCATCTCACCACCGGCGTCACCCGCGTGCGCGAGCAGCTGGCGGAAGGTCATGTCGTCGTCGACCGTCAGCACGAGGGCCGCGGTGTTCACGAAGCAGCCCACCACATCGAGCGCTTCGTCGCTGTCGCGGTTGAGGATCGTCGTGCCGACGGTGACCTCGTCCTGCCCGGTGTAGCGGTGCAGCAGCAGGGCGTACGCGGCGAGCAGCACCGAGAAGTCCGTGCTGCGGCACTCCTTGCGGCAGCGCTTCAGCAGCGGCGACACCGTGTGCTTCGGCACCCGGATCGTGCGGCTGGCACCGGCGAAGGTCTGGACCGGTGGGCGCGGGTGGTCCAGCGGCAGCCGCAACAGCTCCGGCCCGCCCTCCAGCACCTTCTTCCAGTGCGCGATCGAGTCGGCGTGACTGCCGTCCTCGTGGTCCCGCCGTTCCTGCGAGACATGGTCGGCGAAGCTCGCTGGGAGCGCGGGCAGTGCGGCCGGGCTGCCCAGCGACCGCAACGAGCGGTAGTGCTGCCCGAGCTCGTCCAGGACGAGGGTGTTACTCCATCCGTCGGTGGCAAGGTGGTGCAAGGTGAGACCGAGCAGGGCTTCGCCGCCCGGCAGCAGCACCAGCACACCCCGCAGCAGCGGGTCGGCGGCGAGGTCGAACGGGCGGCGGTAGTCCTCGGCCAGCGCGGCTTCGGCACGCACGGCGGCATCGCCGGGCGCCGTGTGCCGCAGGTCCAGCACCGTGAGCACCTCCGGCACGTCCTCGCGCACCGCGGTGCGCAGACCGTCGGCGGTGCCGGTGAACGAGGTGCGCAGCGCGTCGTGCCGCAGCACGACCAGGCGCAGCGCCTCGGCCAGCGCACCGGCGTCGACCTCACCGGCGATCCGGAACGCCGTCGGCTCGTGGTAGGCGGGCGATCCGGTGCGGCGGGAGACGTTGTCCACCAGCCACAGGCTTTCCTGGGTGTAGGACGCGGCCGGATCCGTGGGGACGGGAGGGCAGGTCATCAGAACACAGTCCTTCTGGGAAAGTGGGGCGGGTGCGGGGCTCAGGCCGGCTGCGGTTCGAGGCCCCGCACCTGCTCGGCGAGCTCCGACATGGACTCGGCGCGCAGCACGTCGGTCGGTTGCAGGGCAAGGGAAAGCTGCTTGCGGATGCGGTAGGCGATCCGGACCGCGAGGATCGAGTTGCCGCCCAGTTCGAGGAAGTTGTCCGAAGGGGACAGTTCGTCGACGCCGAGCACGTCCTGCAGGATGCTGCGCACCGGGGTGAACGAGCCGTCGGCCCAGCCCGGTCCCCCGGCCGGTGCGGACGCGCGTTCGGTCAGTGCCGCGACCATCGCCGCGCGGTCCGCCTTGCCGGTCGCGCCAACCGGTAGCTCGGTGAGCACCACCCACCGGGTGGGGATCATGTAACCGGGCAGCTTTTCGCCGAGCAGCGAGGAAAGGGTGCCCGGCAGTCCTTCGGGGTCTGCGGCGGACCGTGGCGGCAGGACGAAGCCGACCAGCATGGCCGTCGGGCCGTCGCCGGTCTTCTCCACGAAGGCCGCGTCCACCAGCCCGGTGGCCGTCGTGGCCCGCTCGATCTCCTCCAGCTCGATGCGGAAACCACGCAGCTTCACCTGCCGGTCGCGGCGCCCGAGCATCTCCAGCGCCCCGGTCGGCAGCCGCCGCACCAGATCGCCGGTGCGGTAGACCAGGGTGCCGCCCGCGGGTTCTGCCACGAACTTCTCCGCGGTCAGCTCCGGCCGGTGCAGGTAGCCGGTCGCCACCCCGGGCCCGCCGAGGCACAGCTCCCCGGTCACGCCCGGCGCCACCGGGTTCAGGGCGTCGTCCAGCACGAACAGGTCGGTCTGCTGCAGGGCATAGCCGATCGGCACGCGCTCGACGTCGCGCAAGGCGGTTTCGGTGCATTCGAAGTAGGTCGCGAAGGACGTGCCCTCGGTCGGGCCGTAGCCGTTCACCAGCCGCTTCGGCGGACCGGCAGCCAGCGTGCGCCGGACGGCGGCCAGGTCGAGCTGTTCCCCGCCGACCACGAGGTCGCGCAGCGAGCTGAACGCGTCGGGCCGCTCCCACGCGACCGTGTGGAACAGCGAAGTGGTCAGGAACATCGTGGTGATGTCCTCGCCGCGCAGCAGCGCCAGCCACTCGGTCATGTTCATGCCGCTCAAATCCGGGAACGGCACGACGGTGGCACCCGCGGCGAGCGCGCCCCAGATCTCGGAGCTGGTCACGTCGAACGCCGGGTTGCACGTGTTGGCCACCCGGTCGCCCGGCTCGACGGGGCAGTAGTTCGGCGCGACGACCAGGCGGACGACCGCGCGATGCGGGATCACCACACCCTTCGGCCGTCCGGTCGAGCCAGAGGTGTAGGTCACGTAGATCGGGTCCTCACCGGCGGCGTGCACCGCGGGGACCTCGGCGGACGGCCTGGTGCGCGGCACCGGGAGCAGCCGGACGGCACCGGCCGGAGCGCGGCCGCCGTCCTCGGGGCACACCACGACCGCCACCCCGGACTCGGCCAGGATGCCCGCGACCCGCTCGGCCGGGGCCCGCGCGTCGAGCGGCAGGTACGCGGCACCGGCACGGACGACACCGAGCAACGCCACCACCAGATCGGCCGACCGCGGCAGGTCCACCGCGACCAGGTCCCCCTTGGCCACCCCGGCGGCCGCGAGCTCGGCGGCCACCCACCCGGCCCGGTCCCAGAGCTCGGCGAAGCTCAGCCGGACACCGCCGAGCGGCTCGGCGACCGCGAGGCCCTCCGGGCGGTTCCGCACCTGCTCGGCGACGAGCCCCGCCACTCCACCGGAGGTGGTTAACCTCGGCGACATAGCGCTTTCCGCATCCGTTGTCCGATCGGTGGCCGGTAATTCATCAATGCCTTCCGCGAAAGCGATTGAGACATGGTTCGGCGCATGATTGTTGTTCGACATATTATTGTTCACTTCCCCAGAATCGCTATCCCAGACGGCACCCCAAATGCCTCCCCGCCAGACATCGCCACGCTACAAGCGGCCTTTGTTGCCCAGGCACCGCCAATCGGGTGATGGCCCTATAACTGCAGGTGAAGACTACTTTCGTCTGCTCTTTATCCAGAGTTCACCAGCCAGGAAAACCGCGAACTGGAATACGTTTGACGCGGCGCGGATCGCCTGCTAACCGTTCACAAACGACGTCAAATCGTCCATGTTGACAAGACCGGACAGGACGGAATAGACCACCCGGACCGCCGCCGTGACCAGGCCCGCAGTCGATCCACCCGTTATCGCGATTAATCGGGATCGGCCGAGTAGTGGTTGCGGGCGGACGAGCGCCACGCCTAGTGTTTGGCTACGCTATTAACTGCATTGACAAAGGTGCCGCAGGCATCGTCGCGAACCGGAGGAACTCGTGCGGGAACACCACGTCCGCCCAGCCGGGCTGCCGCCCGTCAACGGCTATAGCCACGCCGTAGTGTTCAGCGGCACACTCGTCGCCGTTTCCGGGCAGGTGCCCCTGGCCGCGGACGGCACGCTGGCGGGCGAAGACGCCGAGACGCAGGTCCGGCAGGTCTTCGAGAACCTGCGCACCGCATTGGCGGCGGCGGGCGGCACGCTGGACCAGATCGTCAAGATCACGGTGTACCTGACCGACCTCGGGGACCTGGGTGCGTTCCGCCGCGTGCGCGACGAGTACCTGGGCACCGAGCGACTGCCCGCCAGCTCGCTGGTGCAGGTGAACGGCTTGGTGCACCCGGGTTTCCGGGTCGAGATCGACGCGTTCGCCGCGATCTGACGCGGGCGGCGCGCTCAGGCGCCGCGCAGGCCGCGGGTCCGGGATCCGGGCTCGGCACGCGGGCCGAAGGCGAGCCGGACGAGCTCGACGATGTGCGGGTCGGCGGCGAGATAGATCTGCCGCCTGCCGTCGCGGCGTGCCAGGACGAGCCCGGCGAGCTTGAGCTTCGCCAAGTGCTGACTCGCGGCGGCGACCGTCTGCCCGGTTTCCGCGGCGAGCGTGCCGACGTCCCGTTCACCCTGTGCCAGCAGCCACATGATGTGCAGGCGAGCGGTCGCGGCGAGCATGCCGAACATGCCGGCGGCGTCCTGCAGCGCCTGCGGGGAAAGCGGGGGTTCTTCTGGTGACAACTTGGTCCTTCCGGGGTTGCCTCAGTCTGCCTTGACCTACGTCACTTGCGCAAGCGGTTGACTATTACCCGGTGGCCGGTGTCTACTGGCCGAGGCCGGGAAACACCCTGCCACGAACGATGCTGGAGGTGAGCCGGACATGTCCGAGGGCCGAAGTAGGCACCACCGCGCGCACCGGCGCCTCCCTGTCCACCTCGCCTAGAGGGGACCGAGGCCGGGTTCCGCGTGGGTACGACACCACGACCGCCGATCCGCGGAGAACCACGGGACCCCCACATGCGCAACACCCTCGCCCTCGCCGAGCTGCCACCGATCACGGTGTTCCAGCGCCTCGCCAGCTCCCCCAAAGGACTCACCGAAGCCGACGCCGCCGCCCGCCTCGCCGAGGCCGGTGTACCCGCGGCCGCCGCCGCGGCGTCATGGCCGCGCCTGCTCCTGACCGCCTGCGCGAGCCCGTTCGTCGGTCTCCTGCTGGTGCTCGACCTCGTCCTGTTCGCGGTCGGCGACCCGCGCGGCCCGGTCACCGTGACCACGATGATCGTGCTGAGCGTGGCGTTGCGACTGTGGCAGGAAGTCCGCTCCCAGCGGGCGATGGCGTCGGTGCGCGGGCTGGTGACCACCACCGCCAGGGTGCGCCGCCGCGCGGACCTCGGCGCGGCCCCCCGCGACCGTGAGATCCCCACCGCCGACCTCGTGCGCGGCGACCTCGTGCTGCTGGAGCCGGGCGACCGCGTGCCCGCCGACCTGCGGCTGCTGTCCGCCCGTGACCTCGTCGTCGACCAGGCGGCCCTGTCCGGCGAGACCGTGCCCGCCCGCAAGGCCGTACCCAGTTGCACCAGTGAGTCCACAAAGGACCATCGTGACCCGCTCGACAACGGCGGCCTGTGCCTGGCGGGCACCATGGTGCTCTCCGGCGTGGCCACCGCGATCGTCCTCGGCACCGGCCGGGACACCCATTTCGGCGCGCTGACCGAACGGCTTTCGGGCCGCCGCGCGGAGAGCAGCTTCGACGCCGGGGTGCGGGCCGTGGGCTGGACGCTGGTGCGGTTCATGGCCGTGCTGGCGCCGATCGTGCTCGTGGTGAACGGCCTGGTGACCGAGGACTGGGCGCAGGCCTGCCTGTTCGCGGTGTCGGTGGCGGTCGGCCTGACCCCGGAGATGCTGCCGGTCATCCTCGCGGCGAACCTCGCCAGGGGCGTCACCGCGCTGGCCCGTCGCCGGGTCGTCGTCAAGCGGGTCAACGCGGTGCAGGACCTCGGCGCGATGGACGTGCTGTGCGTGGACAAGACCGGCACCATCACCCAGGACCGCGTGCAGCTCGCGGAGGGCGTCGACGCGGCCGGGGCCGCCGACGACGACGTCCTCGACTACGCCTACCTCGCCTGCCACTTTCAGGCCTTGCCGCACGACCAACTGCACGAAGCGGTGCTCGACGAGCTCGACGAGGCCGACCGCGTGGTGCTCGACTCCCGCTTCTCCCCCGTCGACGAACTCACCTTCGACCACGCCCGGCGGATTTCGACCGTGGTGGTGTCCCCCGACCGGGGCGACACGCATCTCGTCATCACCACCGGCGACCCGGACGAGGTCCTCGACCGGTGCACCGAGGCGCTCGGCGCCGTGTTCGATGCCGCCGCCCGGCACGAAGCGGCCGAGGTCGTGAAGGCGCACCACCGGCACGGACGGCGAGTGCTCGCGATCGCCGCGAAGCAGGTTCCCGCCCGGCTGGACGGCTACCGCGAGAACGACGAGTACGGCCTAGCGCTACTCGGGTTCGTCAGTTTCCTCGACCCGCCCAAGGAATCCGCGTGTGCGGCTATCCGGCGGCTGGCCGCACACGGTGTCACGGTGAAGGTGCTCACCGGCGACAACCCCGAGGTCGCCACCCGCACCTGCCGTGCGGTCGGGCTCGAGCCCGGCACCCCCGTGCTCGGCGCGGACCTCGACCGGCTGGACAACGACGACCTGCGCGCGCTGGCCAGGCACACCACGGTGTTCGCCAAGACGACCCCCGTGCAGAAGGCACGGATCGTCGCCGTGCTCCGCGGCGACGGGCACGCCGTGGGCTTCCTCGGCGACGGGGTCAACGACATCGGCGCGCTGCGGGCGGCCGACGTCGGCATCGCGGTGGACTCCGGCGTGGACCTGGCCAAGGACGCCGCCGACCTCGTGCTGCTGGAGCGGGACCTGACGGTGCTCGCCGACGGTGTCGTGGAAGGCCGCCGGACGCTGGGCAACACGATGAAGTACGTCAAGGTCACCGCCAGCTCCAACTTCGGCAACGTGCTGAGTGTGCTGTTCGCCAGCGCGTTCCTGCCCTTCCTGCCGATCCTCCCGGCGCAGCTGCTGGTGCAGAACCTGCTCTACGACACCGCGCAGCTGGCCCTGCCGTGGGACCGGGTCGACGCGGAGTACCTGCGGCGGCCGCGGCGCTGGGACGCGGCCGGGCTGGTGCGGTTCATGCTGGTGTTCGGCCCGCTGAGCTCCCTGTTCGACCTGGCGACGTTCGCCGCGCTGTGGTGGGGCCTCGGCGCGAATTCCGAGGCAGGGCAAGGACTCTTCCAGACCGGCTGGCTCGTCGAGGGCTTGCTGTCGCAGCTGCTGGTGGTGCTGGTGCTGCGCACCCGCGCGGTGCCTGTGCTGCGCGGACGTCCGTCCACAGTGGTCTGGATCGCGCTGGCCACGGTCGCGGCGGTCGGGGTGGCGCTGCCGGTGTCACCGCTGGCCGCGCCGCTCGGGCTCGAACAGCTGCCGTCCGGCTACTTCCCTTGGCTGGTCACGATTCTCTTCGGCTACTTCCTGGCGGCCCAGCTCACCAAGACCTGGTACCTGCGGCGCGTCCGCGCCTGGCTCTGATCTCTTTCTGACCTCCTTACACGCTCCCCTACCGAACCTCGAAAGGAGGTGCGGCGATGAACACTGTCGACATGCTCTCGCGGCTCGGCGCCGGTGTCGGTCTCGGCACGGTGATCGGCTTCGAACGCCAGTACCGCGCCCGGATGGCGGGCCTGCGCACCAACGCGCTCGTGGCCGCCGGGGCCACCCTGTTCGTGCTGCTGTCCGCCCACGGCTTCAACGGGGTGCCCGGCACCGCCGACCCGACCCGCGTGGCCGCGCAGATCGTGTCCGGCATCGGTTTCCTCGGCGCGGGCGTCATCCTGCGCGAAGGGCTGACCGTGCGCGGGCTCAACACCGCCGCGACCCTGTGGTGCTCAGCGGCGATCGGCTCGCTCGCCGGCGCCGGGCTGTACCCGATCGCCCTGGCCGGGACGGTGGTGATCGTGGCGGTCAACGTCGCCCTGCGCCCGCTCGGCCGGGTGGTCGACCGGCGGCCCGACACCGGCAAGGAGACCCCGACGAACTACACGTTCTTCGCGGTGACCAAGGACGACGCCGAGGCGCACGTCCGCGCCCTGCTCGTGCAGGCGCTGGCCCGCACCGACTTCGCGCTGCGGTCGGTCACCAGTGCCAACGCCGACGCCGCCGGGCGGGTCGAGGTCCGGGCCGAGCTGTGCGCCGACCAGCGAGACGACAAGCAGATGGAATCCGCGGTCAGCAGGCTTTCCCTCGAGCCCTCGGTGACGACCGTCCGGTGGCAGGCCGACCTGCCCGCGCGAGACCACGACGAGGACAGGTGAACGCCATGCTCCGGAATTTTCCCACCAGGGGCGCGCTTTCGCGGCCTCGCCGGGGCGCCGCCGACGTCGTGGTGTTCCTCGGCGCCGCCGCGCTGCTATGGCTGATCGTGCGGCTGTCCAGCGGTGTCACCGCACCGTTCGACAAGGTGACCGCACCGTCCACAGTGTCCACCGATCCGGCGGAACTCCCCTACTACGCCGCGCGTTCACTGTTGCGGATGTTCATCGCGCTGGCACTGTCGCTGGTGTTCACCTTCGTCTACGCCACCGCCGCGGCCCGGTTGCGGCGGGCGGAGAAGATCCTGCTGCCCGCGCTGGACATCCTGCAGTCGGTCCCGATCCTGGCCTTCCTCTCGGTGACCGTGACCGGGTTCATCGCCCTGTTCCCCGGCTCGCAGCTGGGCTTGGAGTGCGCGTCGATCTTCGCGATCTTCACCTCCCAGGCGTGGAACATGACGTTCGCCTTCCATCATTCGCTGGTGTCCCAGCCGCGTGAGCTGGACGAGGCCGCGCGCCTGCTGCGGCTGTCGCGCTGGCAGCGGTTCTGGCGGCTGGACGTGCCGGGCGGGATGATCCCGCTGGTGTGGAACGGGATGATGAGCTTCGGCGGTGGCTGGTTCTTCCTCGCCGCCTCGGAAGCCTTGTCGGTCAACAACCAGAGCTACGCGCTGCCCGGCATCGGCGCGTACGTGGCGAGCGCGAGCGGCCAGGCGGAACTGGGCAAGGTGCTGCTGGCGATCGTCGTCATGATCGTCATGGTGACCGGGGTGAACGTGCTGTTCTGGCGGCCGCTCACCGCCTGGTCCGAGCGGTTCCGGGTCGAGGAGTCCGAGTCCGCCCAGGCGCCGCGCAGTGTGGTGCTGAACCTGCTGCGGCGCTCGCGGATCCCGGCGTTGCTGGGCAAGGCCTTCGGCTGGCTCGTCTTCCCGCTCGACCGGGCCCTGCGGGTGTTCGGCCTCGCCGAGCATCCCCTGCGCTCTTCTCCCGTGCGACGGCGGATCGGCGACGTCGTGTTCGCCGTGGTCGTCCTCTGCGCCGTTGCATACGGCGTTATACGGGCGGCGGGTTACGTCGCGGACACCGCCGGGTTCGGCGAGATCGGCCACGCGCTGCTGCTCGGGCTGATCACGTTCGGGCGGGTGCTCGTGCTGGTCGTGGTGGGCACGCTGGTGTGGGTGCCGGTCGGGGTGTGGATCGGGCTGAACCCGCGGGTGTCGCGGCTGGCGCAGCCGGTGGTGCAGGTGCTCGCCAGCTTCCCGGCGAACTTCCTGTTCCCGCTGTTCACCGCCGCCCTGGTGGTGACCGGCGTCAGCCTCGACTGGGGCGGGATCGTGCTGATGAGCCTGGGCGCGCAGTGGTACATCCTGTTCAACGTCATCGCCGGGGCCAGCGCGATCCCGAACGACCTGCGCGAGGCCGCCGCCGTGCTCCGGCTGCCGCGGGCGCTGTGGTGGCGCAAGCTCATCCTCCCGGCGATCTTCCCGAGCTACGTCACCGGCGGCATCACCGCGGCGGGCGGCGCGTGGAACGCCTCCATCGTCGCCGAGATCGTCAGCTACGGCTCGACGACGCTGACCGCCACCGGGCTCGGCGCGTACATCGCCGACGCCACCAAAACGGGCGACAGCCCGCACATCCTCATCGGCGTCGTCGTCATGAGTCTCTACGTCGTCGGCCTGAACCGGCTGTTCTGGCGCCGCCTCTACGCACTGGCCGAGCGCCGGTTCTCACTCTGAAACCCCTGGGAGATCCCGATGGACAACACCATCCTCGTCGAAGTCGACGCGGTGTCGAAGAGCTTCACCGGCGCGGCGGGCGACGAACTACGGGTGCTCGACGGCATCAAACTGGACCTGCGGTCCGGGGAGATCGTCGCACTGCTGGGCCGATCAGGCTCGGGCAAGTCGACCCTGCTGCGCACCATCGCCGGGCTGATCGGGCCGACCAGCGGCACCGTGCGCTATCGCGGGAAGGAGCTCAACGGCGCCAACCCCGGCACCGCGATGGTGTTCCAGTCGTTCGCGCTGATGCCGTGGCTGAGCGTGCAGGACAACGTCGAACTCGGACTCGCCGCGCGAGGCGTGCCGACGGCCGAACGCCGGGAACGCGCACTGAAGGCGATCGACCTGATCGGCCTCGACGGGTTCGAATCCGCCTACCCCAGAGAGCTTTCGGGCGGGATGCGCCAGCGCGTCGGCTTCGCTCGGGCGCTGGTCCTCGAACCCGACCTGCTGCTGATGGACGAGCCGTTCTCCGCGCTCGACGTCCTCACCGCCGAAAACCTGCGGACCGAACTGATGTCACTGTGGACGGCCGAGGGCTTCCCGACGAAGGGCATCTGCATCGTCACCCACAACATCGAGGAGGCCGTGCTGCTGGCGGACCGCGTGTTCGTGCTCGGCGCCAACCCCGGCCGGCTCCGCGCCGAGGTCAAGATCAACCTGGCGCGGCCCCGCGACCGCCGCTCCCCCGCGTTCGCCAAACTCGTCGACCACCTCTACGACCTGCTGACCGGCCGCGAGCCCGAGCTCGGGCTGCCCGAACCGGCCGAGGCCACCCCGACCGCGCGGCCACTGCCCGCCGCGTCGGTCGGCGGCCTGGCCGGGCTGGTCGAGATCGTGCACACCAACGGCGGGCGCGTCGACCTGCCGGACATCGCTGCCGAGCTCAGCTTCGAGATCGACGACCTGCTGCCCTTGGTGGACGCGGCGGCCATGCTGGACCTGCTGTTCGTCGCGGGCGCGGACCTCAACCTGACCCCGATGGGCGAGGCCTTCACCACCGCCGACATCCAGCAGAGCAAGAAGATCTTCGCCGAGCAGGCCCGGCACCGGGCACCGCTGGTGAGGACGATCTGCACGGCGCTGGGGAGCGCGGGCGGCTATCTCCGGGCCGGGTTCTTCCTCGATCTGCTGCGCCGCGGCTTCTCCGCGGCCGACGCCCAGCAGCAGCTCGACACCGCGGTGGACTGGGGCCGGTACGGCGAGCTGTTCGACTACGACAACGACTCCGGGCAGCTCACGCTGGAGCATTCCTAGACGTGGGCGGGTTTTAGAACGTGTCTGAGAACTGTCGCAGCCGCCGCTCGAAGCCTCGGGCGCCTGTCCTTCGAAGCCGCTTACCCTCCACAAAGGACTGAAAGTCTGCCCATTCGCCCGTTTCATACCGCCATGACCGTTTCATGTGTGCCCCTGAAGGCCACCATGACAGCGTTAAACGCCGTGAAGGCTCCCATCAGGGCACACGGCAAACCTGGGGTCGCGACCGAAGGGGGCCTTCCCTCGACTCAACCTTGCAAAAGTCCCCTTCACCAGAACAGACCGCGTGAAAGTCCCCCGTCAGTCACGCGGCCCCAGGCGCCAAACTGGACGACATGACATCAGTTTCCGGACGCCTTGTTAGGGTGGGTTTTAGGGGTTGGTCCTTGCCTGGCGGGTTGGCTTTCTTTTGGGGGTTTGGGTTTTAGGGATTGTCCTCGCCGGACGGGCTGGCTCCGGGAAGGCCGGGGGGTGCGGTGGGGGTGGTGGTCTTCCCGTCGCCTGATTGATGGCTACCACGCCGCGAGGGTGCCGCAAGGTTGGGAGGGCC
>NZ_JAYMZS010000093.1:0-38274 GCF_035828755.1 Amycolatopsis sp. H20-H5
CTCGCAAACCTCATATTTCCAGACAGGAGGTCATCCCCATATTGCGCCCTGTGCCCGTCGCACCCAGCCGCAGACGATCACGCGCTGCTACATCGACGTCACGCTAGATGATCTTGCCTTTGCCGTGCGTGGGAGGTCCTGGGTGATGTTGTCCCTGATCATCGCGGCCTCGAATTGGGCGCCACGGCCCTCGGCCGGAGCCGCTCTGCCCTCGGCTCGCCGCTTGTAGTCGGGCGAGGCGATGACCAGGACGAAGTCTGCCTCGGTCAGCTGTTCGATCGCCCACAGCGACCAGTCGCGCCGTCCGTCGTCGGCCCACTGGTCGAGGTGGGCGTCGACCCCCACCTCCGTCCGCAGGAAAGTCGCGAACTCCCGGACGAGCTTCTTGTGCTGTTCCGATTCGTGGGAATAGGTGATGAAAACGCGAGGTGATTGTCCGGCGCCGGACCCGGCGACGGCTTCCTCTTGGTATGTGCTCATGGCGTGTCCTTGGGTGCCGGTGAAGTAAACTGTAATTCAACCGCACCCGGCGCATTTCGTCAGTGGCGAGCGAAGAATGTCGTGCTTCTGTCTCGTTTCCCCATTGTCACGAATTCACGCGGGAACAGTGGACTCCGGCGAGGGTTCGCCGCTGCTGCCTCCGAGCGCCTGGTAACGATTGCTTCGTTGGCTCGAATGGCGCTGCCGCGCGTTCGCGTCGTTCTAGTCTGTCAGCTCGGAGGCGGCGGACGTCCGGGAGGCGGTGACCGGCAAAGCGCTGGCCTTCTACGTGGAGGTGATGCGTGAGGCCGGCCTGGTGATGGGCCCGCCCGTCGACGGCGGTGGCGAGCACTACACGGCCGCCGAACGCGAAGCAGGCTGAACTGGTTCGCCCAGGAACACCGCAGCGTACTGAGCGGCATCCGGCTGGCCGCTTCGCGTGGCGAGCACGCCGTCGTGAGCACACTCGCCCAGGCCCTCGTGCCGTACCTGGACATGGCCAGTCAAGCGGCTCGTCGGCAAGCTGAGCCCGACGCTGCTCATCCTGCTCGGCGGGACACAGATGCTGGTGGCCTACTCGGTCGCGGCGCTCAGCCTGTCGGTGCCCGCGCTGGTGGTCACCGCGCTGCTGCTGGGCGGCGGCTGGGCGTTCATGCACTCGACCATCCAGTCGTGGGCCACCCAGCTCTCGCCCGCCGCCAGGGCGACCGGGGTCGCGATGTTCGGCGTCGCCCTCTACGTCGGCAGCGCGCTGGCGACCACATTCGCCGCGGGCGCCGCCGAGCACGGGCAGTACCAGAACCTGTTCCTGCTGGCCGCGGTGCTGACCGTGCCGCTGACCGTCGCCGCCACGATCGGCCGGACCCGCTACCGCTAGCCCCCGCACCCGAGAGTCCCGTTCACCCCACCGCCGGACGCGGTTCGCCAACCCCCCCCCGTCGAACCGCGGATCCGGTGGACCTGGAGGTGGGACTCGCCTGAAGCCTGAGCGGGACTCGCACGCACGTGCGAGTCCCGCTCAGTGCGTTTTCCGGCCCGCTGGAGACTCCGCTATAGACCCTGCCAGCTGGGTTTGGTGTCGTAAGTCGCCCGGAAATAGCCCGCGAGCTTGAGGTTGCTCGCCGCCGCTTCGTCGATGATCACGCTCACGTGCGGATGGAGCTGGAGCGCCGACGCCGGGACCACCGCGGCCAGCGGGCCCTCGACGGCCAGCGCCACGGCTTCGGCCTTGGCCTCGCCCGAGGCCACCAGTACGAGGTGGCGCGCTTCGCTGATGGTCGCGATGCCCTGGGTGATCACGTGCCGCGGGACCTCGTCCGGGCTGTCGAAGAACCGGGCGTTGTCGGCGCGGGTCTGGGCGGTCAGTGTCTTGACCCGCGTCCGCGAGCCGAACGAGGAGCAGGGTTCGTTGAAGCCGATGTGCCCGTCGGAGCCGATCCCGAGCAGCTGGAGGTCGACCCCGCCCGCGGTCTTGAGGGCCTGTTCGTAGTCGGCGCACGCCCGTGGCAGGTCCGCGGCGGTGCCGTCCGCGCCGATGAAGGCACCGGCAGGCAGCCCGAGCGGCCGGAGCACCTCCCGTTCGAGCACGGCGCGATAGGACTCCGGGTGCCCGGCCGGCAGGCCGATGTACTCGTCCAGCTGGCAGATCCGTGCCCGGCTGACGTCGAGGGAGCCGCTGCCGACCAGCCGGGTCAGCGCCGCGTACACCGGCAGCGGGCTGGATCCGGTGGCCACGCCGATCAGCGCGTCCGGCTTGCCGGCCAGCAGGTCGGCGACCGCGCCTGCCGCGAGCTCGCCCATCGCCGTGCTGTCGGGCACGATCACGATCTCCATGTGCGTCCTGTCGTCGGGGCGCGCTCCGCGCCGAGGTTGACCTCCCCACGGCGCTGTGGTGTAGACCAATCCTAACCCAGCGTCGGCCGTTCCGGGGACGGGCTTCCCGGCGTCGAGGGTGCTCAGCGGTCGCCCGCGTGGTGGCAGGGGTCGCCGAGTGCGTCGAGGATCCACTCGTCGGCGGGAACGCCGCGGGTGCCGTCCGGGGTGCGGTAGAGGCGGCACTGCAGGCCGAACGTGTCGCGCCCGGCGGCGCCCGGATCCACGTCGAGGCCGTCGACGCGCAGGGTCGGTGACCCCAGGAACCGGTGGTGGCGGGCGTCTTCGTCGTCTTCGACGCGGATCAGGGTGATCGGCGCGGTCACGGCGTGCTCGGCGAGGAGCTGCCGCAGGTGCGGCAGGAACGTCTCGTGGTTCGGGCAGCCGTCGAAGTACAGCAGCTCGACGCGCGGCGGTCGGCCGAGTTCGACGATGGCGGCGATCAGGCCGTCTCTCGGGGTCAGCCGGAACGTCAGCTGGGCCGGGTCCGGTGCGGCCATCCGCAGGGTGAGGAGCAGGTGCCCGTCGTCGCTTTCGGTCAGCTCCGCGATCCGGAGTCCGGCGGCCAGCAGGCCCGCGTAGCAGGCGCTTACCTCCGCGCGGCCCGAGCAGCTTTCGTTACCCCACAAGACATCCGCGGTGAGTAACGCCGCGAACGCGTCGCGTGTCCCGGCGGCCAGCGCCGCGCGCAGGGCGGCGGTCAGGTCCGAAGTGTCCGAAGCGGGCATCTCGCCTCCTGGTTGTCCGGTCCAGTATCCGCCGAGCGCGCGCCCGGTGCTCAGAACGGCCAGCGCGCCTTGAACCGGGTGGCGAGGGCGCGGTCGAAGCCCGCGACCCGGCCGGTGGGGATGATGGCGAGCAGCACCAGGGGGAGCACGTCGAGCGGGTAGGTCCAGAAGTACTGGTTGGTGCCCAGCAGCATGATCCAGATCGGGGTGAGCAGCAGCAGGCCGCCGACCGAAGCGAGGCGCGACGCGATCCCGAACAGCAGGCCGATGCCGATGGCGAGTTCCGTGAAGGTCAGGAACCACTGGAAGAAGCCCCAGTTGGCCAGTACGACGTCGGTGTAGAAACCGCGCAGTGGTGAGATCGGCGTGCTGCCCGCGGCCTGTTGCAGGATTCCGTGGGCGACGTCCCGGTCGACGAGGTTGAAGGAGAACCAGCCACCGCCGAAGGTGGTCTTGCCGATCAGCTTGGCGATCGCGTTGCTCAGCCAGTTCACGCCGAAGCCGATTCTGAGCGCGGCGAAACCCGCGTTCACCATCCGGGGCGAGATCAGCGAAGTGGCCGGGGTCGGGGTCATGGCGGTGTCGGTCATGGTCACTCTCTCTCACGATGGTGCCGGTGAAGGTGAAGGTAAGGGTCCTCGGGCGCGGGCACCACGCTTTCCCGCCGCCCGTACGATGCCGGTAACAATTGGCTGTCCGGAAGAGTGACGCGCACTGAGTGTCCACAAGAGAGTCTTGCGGCTTTCTTACGCGTTCTCACGGCTGCGAACCGGGCCATGCCGACCGCGACCGCGTTGCGGGCCGGGATGGTCCCGCCTGCCGGTGCGGATCGTCGCCCGGCCCGCCGAGTTCACGCCAGGGGAGCGAGGCCGTGGTGCGCCGGATTGCCACGTCCGGGGCATACCTCCAGCCGGTTTGTCATCCGGCTGGCCGTCACTCGACGGTGAGGGACGACAACGGTGGCCAGCACGCCTGACGACCCGGCTCGGCGGATCGAGTGCGCGGCCGCGCGGCTCCCGGGAATCCCGACGCCCGCTTTGCTCGACGAGGCCGCTGTCCTGCTGGCCGATCTCCACGCGGCCACGTCGGGCCGTGGTGCCCCGCTCGCGATCTCGCTGTCCGCGGAGATCGGCTGGTGCCTGTGGCTGGCGGGGCAGCACACCGGCCGGGGGGTAGCGGGCACCGCTCGCGCTGACCGAGGGACCGAGGCTCATGCGTGACGGGGCTTGCCGCCCTGCGCGAGTGGAGGTCACGCACGACCGGCAACCGGCGTTTCGGCGTCGGGAACGCCCGGCGGGCACACCTCCTTGTGTGCCAAGCACTGTGCAGTGTTCTCCGGCCGTCTCGCCGACGTGGTCGTGGCGGCCGAGGGCACTCGCGGGGCCGAGACGGCGAAGCTGCTCGAGAACACCGACCGGTTCGTGAACATCGTGCTGATCAACGAGATCACGGTGTTCCGCGACCGCGTGCCGCCGAGGTGCTGCCGGGAGTGGCGGCGGTCGCGGTTTCGTATCACGAGCCGCCGGTCGGCGAGTTTCCGCCAGTGCCCCGGACTGCCACTCGGCTCGTCGGGCAAGGTCAGCCGCGCGATGAGAGCGGTGCCGGGCCAGGGTCAGCGCTCGGTCTCGGCGACCCAGAGCCGGAGCCCGGTGATGAAGCCCTCGCGGTGTTCCGGCGACAACTGACCCAGCGCCTCAAGCAGGGGGGCGGCACGCAGTCCCAGGAACTGCGTGAACTCCTCGCGGGGTTGGTCGGGTAGCGAGACGAGGGTGCGCCTGCGGTCGGCGGGGTCCTCCTGGCGTCGCACCATCCCGGCGCGTTCCAGGTCGCCGACCAGCTCGCTGGCCGAAGAAAGTGAGCTGCCGAGCCGCTCGGCGAGCGCGGTGACGCTCAGCGGCCGCCCCGTGAACAGCTGGATCAGCACGGCGCCGTGCCGCGTGCCCAGCCGATGTTTGTCGAAGGCCGTCTGCATCGCCGGCGGCATGTCCACCCGCGCCCGGTGGAAGAACGCGGCGAGCGGTGGCACGTAGGCGATGACCTCGGCCACCTCGTCAGCGTCCGGCACCCGCTGCGCCACCTGCCCGGCCGGGGCTTGCTCTGAATCCATCCGCGCAGTATAACTACTTCGGATATACAAACTATTTTGGAATCCGATGTAACCTGGCCACAGGCCCACTCCACGAGAGGTGCGTCATGATCTTGATCACGGGGGCGACCGGGTCCGTCGGCCGCGCGGCGACGGGACTTCTGCTGAAAGAGGGCGAGAAGGTGGCAGCGGTGACCCGCGACCCGGCACGCGCCGCGCTGCCTGAGGACGCGCTCGTCGTCGAAGGCGATCCGTCGAACCCCGCCACCCTCACCGCGGCGTTGGGCGACACCGAGGCGATCCTGCTCAGCCCGCGCGCGGCCGGGAGGGCCGTGGGCGAACTGCTGTCCTTGGCCGCCCGGCAGGGGGTGCGACGGGTCGTGGTGCTGTCGGCGACCACCGTCGAGCATCCCGCCGGGCTCGCGCGGTTCGCCGACCAGTTCCGGGCGGTCGAGGAGATCGCCAGGGCTTCCGGTCTGGAATGGACGGTCCTGCGGTGCGCGGACTTCGCCGCGAACAGCCTGGCGTGGGCGCCGCAGATCCGGGCGACGGGCTCGGTGCGCGGCGCCTTCGGCGGGGCGGCGTCCTCACCGATCCACGAGCGTGACATCGCGGAAGTCGCGGTTCGAGCACTGCGGGACTCTGTGCACACCGGACAGTCCTACCTGCTCACCGGCCCGGAATCGCTTACGCAGCAGGACAAGGTCCGGCTGATCGGCGAGGCCATCGGAGCCGATCTGCACTTCGAGGAGCTTCCGCCCGAGCAGATCCGGCTGGGGATGCTCGCCGCGGGGCTGCCCGAGGACGTCCCCGAGCGGTTGCTCGGTTCCCTGGCCGACTACGCCAAGGCACCGGGACCGACCTCCGACGCCGTGGCGCAGGTACTGGGCAGGCCCGCGGCCACCTTCGCCGACTGGGCCGCCGACAACGCCGGGGCCTTCCGTGGCTGAAACAGTCGACCGGGCTCTTCGCTGGGCAGGCCTGCTGTTCACGGGCCTCTTCGCGGGGTTCCTGGCCACGGTCCTGATCGTCGAACTGTCGGCGCGCTCCTTCGACGGCACCGTCTACACGCACGTCCGGCTGGTCGAACTCGTCGCGCTCGACGTGTTCGCCACGGTCCTCCTGATTCCGGCCCTGATCATCGCCGCACTCCAAGCCGTCCTCGCCTTCCGGCGGCGGTCGCGTGCGCGCTGGTCCTCGGCGGTGGTTCTGGTCCTGCTGGTGCTGGTACTGGTCACCACGCTGGTGATCAACCTGCCGATCAACGCCGACCAGCTCGCCTGGAACCCGCAAGCGCCACCCGCCGACTGGGCGCAGGTGCGCGACCGCTGGCAGAGCGCACACGCCGTCCGGGCCGCTGCTGCGCTGCTGGCTTTCGGACTGCTGGTGGGCCGCACCGAGCAGGCGCCACGATCGTCCCAACTGGCCAGGCGAGCGCTTCTGGAACCGGTTCGTTCCCACTGAGAAGGAGATCCCATGTCCCAGTCCGTCCCGCCGCTGCCCGATGCGCTCGTGAGTGAGCCGGTCGTCCTGATCAACGCCTTCACCGTGCCGATCGAGGAGTCTGATCGTTTTCTGGTTCGCTGGAAGGACAACGCCCGCGTCATGGCCGAGCAGCCCGGACTTGTCCGAGCCCGGCTGTTCCGGTCCCTTGTCGACGACGTTGAGCTGCGCTTCGTCAACGTCGCTGAATGGGAGAGCGGCACGGCTCTCGATCAGGCGCGGGCGAATCCGGAGTGGCGCGCCTCGATGCGCCGGGTGATCGACGACCCTGAACTGCACGTCGTCGCTCGTCCTGTTGTCTACCAGTCCGTTGTCGACGTTGGGCCTGGCGATCGGTTCTGAGTGGCAGCTGCTTCTTTGTCTTTTCTTTGGTGGAGGGAATGTCCTCGCCGGACGGGCTGGCTCTGGGAAGGCCTCGGGTTTTGTGGGTTGGTTGCGGTTGGTGGTGGGTTCCGGTGGTGGTCTTCCCGTCGCCTGATTGATGGCTACCACGCCGCCAGTTTTGTTGTTGCGTAACGCCTTTTGTTCCCTGCGAGGAGTTCGGCTGCGGCGAGTGGGGTCCGGTGCGGGAGGTCGAGCCGGGGTTCGACATGGTCAAACCGTCGTTTCCGAGCGGCCGCTGACGTTTTGGCGAGTGCGGAATCTTTGCGGGACGGGCAGACCATCATGCCACCTGTTTGTTTCTGTTGTCGTGTAAGGGTTTCTGACGTTGCCGGAAAAAGTTGGTCAGTCGTACCTGAACGGGTGGTGATTCGAACAGATGTTCGGGTAGTATGAGGGTGTGGGTGTTGATGAGATGGTGTCGGTGTGGCAGCTTTCCGATGGGGAGTTGACTGCTGGGCTTCTTGCTGTTGAACGGGATTTGTGTCGTGTGTATGCGCGGATGCTGGATCTCGTCGGTGACGTCGACAAGCGCGGTTTGTCTGTGGAGAAGGGTTTCCGTGACACGGCGACGATGCTGGCGTTGTCGTTGCGGGTGTCGAAGAGGGAAGCCTCCGCTCGTGTCGCTCAGGCTACTGCGGTGCTTCCGTTGATGCGGAAGGCGTTGGAGTCCGGCGAGATCAACCGGGAACATGCCCACGAGATCGAGCACGTCCTGTCGCAGGCTCCTGACTCAGTGTCAGTGGAGGAGGTCGCGGCGCACGAGGCCACTCTGGTCGAGTTGTCGCAGCAGGCGATCCCCACCACCGTTCGGAAGGTCGGTCGGCGGGTGCTGGGGTACTGGGATGTGCTGGACAAGAAGCCGGAGGATCGTGAGCGGGACCTGTCCCGGCCCCACCGGGAGTTTCGCTACTCGTTCACGCGTGATGGTCGGATGAAGTACTCGGGTGAGTTTGATCCTGAGGCCGGGCATTTCGCGGAGAACATGCTGATTCCGTTGGCGAAGCCTGATCCGGTTGATGTGTTCGGTAACCGGGATCCGCGGACGGCGGCGCAGCGTCACGGTGATGCGCTGGCGGCGATCTTCGACCTCGCCGGACGCTCCCCCGACCTACCGGTCAAGGCCGGTGAACGGGCCGTCGTCACGGTGACGATCGGACTGGAAGAGCTGGAACGCCGCGCAGGCATAGTCATACTCGACGGATACGGCGCCATGAGTGTGAGTCAGGTGCGGCGGATGTGCTGCGACGCGAAAGCCGTACCAGCGGTACTGAACGGTGCCAGTGAAGTCCTCGACTTGGGCCGCGCGGTGCGGACGGCGACTCCGGCGCAACGCCGGGCGTTGATCATCCGGGATCGTGGGTGTACCGGTCCGGGGTGTTCACGAGGCCCGAAATGGGCCACGCCACACCACATTGTGCACTGGAGTGATCCTGGTGGTGTCGGAGGCCCGACGGATATCGTCAATCTCGGGCTTGCCTGCGAGAGACATCACCACCTGCTCCACCATGGCGGCTGGGATATGCGGCTGCGTAACGGAATCATCGAATGGCTCCCGCCTGTGTGGCTGGATCCGGAGCGAAGACCCATCCGCAACACCGCACACGACCCACTCCACACCGAGTAACGGTGTGCGAAGACTGGTGTGCTCATGGCCGCCGGAAGAACGAGATCACGGCGTTTGCCGGGTGTCGCGTCCGACGGTGAATGCCACCATCGACGAGATCCTCGCCAAAGCCCACCTCGCAACGACACCGGAATGATGGAACACCGGTAGAGCTTGAACCGGGCGACGCCGTTGGTCGTCCAGGTTCCGGTCCTTCAGCCTTGTCTCGATCGAGTTCGCCATGACCCTGAGGTCGATCGTGGCATCGGGTCCGTTACGGATACTCCGGTGTCGCTGCGGGGAGCGCGCTACCAGCCGGTCGCGGGGTAGGTCATCACGCAGATGGCGTCGGCGTTGTCGGTCGAGGCCTGGTAGAAGTGCGGGACGTCGGCGCCGAAGATGAGGAAGTCGCCGGTGGTGACGGCGTTCGGTGCGTCGACCGGGCCCGCTGTCAGTTCGCCGTGCGCGACGTAGATGTGCTCACTGGTTCCTGGTGCGTGGGGCGGGCTCTCGATGCGCTGGCCCGCTTCGTGGATGCGGATCCGCCAGACCTCGGTGAGGACGCCCGCGCCCATCCGATGCAGCAGTTCCTGCTTGCTGTAGTCCGGTTCCCGGGTGCCGGTGCGGACTACCGGCTTCGGCGGCGAGGCGGGCAGGATGATGTCGCCGAGGGGGAGTCGCAGTGTCACCGCGATCGCCGAGAGGGTGTCGATCGTGGGATTCCCGAGGCCGGCTTCGAGCGTGGACAGGGTTCCCTTGCTGATACCCGCTTCTCTGGCGAGTTCGGCCGCCGACATCCGCCGGGCCTCCCGCATCCGGCGGATCTGGGCGCCGATCAGCGCCGCGTTGCTCTCCCGGACGTCGCCGCTCTGGTGTTCCGGCATTGTGCTCCCGCCGTCGGTCCCGTCGTTGCCGCAGCCACCCTCCCCGGTGGTGTTCCTGAGGAATGTAGCCGATGAGCCGGTCTCCCGTGGGTGGCGGCCAACGGCGCGGGCCTGTGAGACGGGGGACACACGTGGTACTGTATATTGGCTTAAGTCGTTCAGTTTGCTGAACTGTCTGTCGGTCCGTCTGCGCGGAGGTGTAATCGATGCTGTCCCTCTGGTCTTCCGGCACCGCCGTGGGTTCCGGGCACATCAGCATCCACGCGTGCACGCCCTCGGACGCCGACGGCGTCGCGAACCTGGTCGAGCTGGGTGAGCTGACCGTCGATCACGCGTTGTCCGCGGACCTGCTGGTGGGGGTGGTCGATCACCGGGTGGTCGCCGTGCTCGCGGCGGACGGCACGCTCGCGACGGATCCGTTCTTCCCGGCGGCGGAAACGTGTGAGCTCCTGCTGCTGCGTGCCCGCCAGCTCGGCCGTTCGCTCCGCCGGGCCGAGTTCGGCGTTGTGGTGGCACGGATGCTGCGCAGTTGGTACACGCGAGGCTGGATCGGCTGACGGCGGCTTCAGGCCCATCACGAGCTCATCACCGAGAAAGAGGAACTGTGGACACGAGTACCTACGACAAACTGGTCTCCCTGCTCGAGGAGAACAGTGCGGAGTACCGGCTCATCGATCACCCGGCCGAAGGCCGCACGGACATCGTCAGTCCCTTGCGGGGCAACGAGGTCGGCGACGCCGCCAAGTGCATGGTCATCATGGTCAAGCTCGGCAAGAAGGTCACCCAGTACGTCCTCGCCGTCGTGCCGGGCGATCGGAAGGTCGACCTCAACGCGCTGAAGAGCCTGCTCGGCGGCACCTACATCTCCTTCGCCACCCCGGAGATCGCCGAACGGCTGTCCGGTTGTGTGGCGGGCACCATTCTGCCGTTCTCCTTCGACCCGGACCTGCGGCTCATCGTGGATCCGGACATCCAGAAGATCAAGGAGCTGTTCTTCAACGCCGCTCGTCTCGACCGGTCTGTCGCGCTGCGCACTGAGGACTACCTCAGGATCGCCCAGCCGCGCTTCGAGACGATCAGTCAGTAGCAGGGCGTTCAGGGCAACTCGGCCGACAGTCCGGAAATCAGATCGCGGGCTTCGGCGAAGGTCTCGGACCAGAAGACGAGGCCGTGGCGTCGCACGTAGATCTTCTTGGCGTCTTCGGCCGCCCGCGCCACCGCGGTCGCGAGGGCGACGCTCCCGTATTCCTGTGGCTCGATGACCCGTACGCCCAGCCGGGTGAGGTGCGCGTCGGGAATGTAGTGGTTGTGGACGACGAACTTCGCGGAAAGCCTGGTCGCCAGCAAGTAGTGCAGATAGGCCTCGACCGACGCCGGGCCTGAGCCGCGACAGTGCAGGACACCTTCGTCGACCGCTTCGACCTGGACGAAATCCTCGTCACCGAGGTCCTTGATGTAGGAGCCGCTGGCGGAGACGTAGAGC
Organism: Amycolatopsis sp. H20-H5; assembly: GCF_035828755.1. Lineage (NCBI taxonomy): Bacteria > Bacillati > Actinomycetota > Actinomycetes > Pseudonocardiales > Pseudonocardiaceae > Amycolatopsis > Amycolatopsis sp. H20-H5. The sequence goes on from NZ_JAYMZS010000093.1 coordinate 11,024, forward strand.
TTTCCCCCTGCCGAGAAGCTGACATTGCCCGCGGAATCCGTCTGGTGGGCGAAAGCGCCTCCCAGCCGGGCCAGTGCCCTGCTTTCCTCGAGGGTCGCGCGGTGTCCACTGTGGTCGACCGGGTCCCGGCGCAGGACTGTCTCGACCCAGCGGCCGCCCTGCCGATGGGCAGGAGTATCGCGGTGCCGTGCCCGGCCGGTGGGTTCGGCGGCCGGGCCGCCGGTGAACCGGATGGTCTGATGGTTCCTGGCGAAGGTCCGGACCTGTGGCCGGACGTCTTCGGGCTTCGCCTTGCCCAGCAAGACATCGGCGAGCCAGCCGGCGATACGGTCCATGTCGTCCTCGTCGCCGCTTCGCCGGGTGATCTCCTGGACGCCGAGCCGGAGTGCGTCGACGTGGTCGAAGGCGACCGCCCGGTTCGCCGAGATCCCGGCGGCGATCAGGCGGTCGATGAGCGGGGGGCCGCCCCCGAGATCCCTCGTGTCGACGAACATCATGTGGTTCGCGGTGAAGCCGCGGTCCTTCGCCAGCATCGGAACGCCGAGCTCGTCGAGCCGGGTGGCGAGCTTCTTCGCGTTGCGGAGCACCTGGTCGGCATAGGCTTCGCCCACCTCGTACATCTCGTGCAGCGCGATGAACAGGGCCAGGGTCGACGCGGTGTGCTGGCTGCTCACCATCCCGTTCGACAGGGTGTAGCTGATTCTCTCCATCAAGCCGCGGTCGTTGCCCACGATCAGCCCTTTCTGCGGGCCGAAAAAGGTCTTGTGGGTGTTCGCCTGGAGGATGTCCGCACCTTCGGCGAGGGGGTCCTGAAATCTCTTTCCCGCGATCAGCCCCAACGTGTGCGAGGCGTCGTAGACCAGGGGAACGTCGCCGATCAGGTCCTTGAGTTCCCGGATGGGGAAGGGAAAGAGGTAGTTCATCGCGTCGATGTAGAGCAGCGAAGGCCGTTCTCGCCGGAAGATCGCGGCAGTGGCGTCGAGGTCGATCTCGCTGATGTCCCGGAAAGCATAGGTGCAGCTTTCGCGGCCGAAGGTGCGGCAGATCATTTCGGTGAGGAAGTGCCCGCCGTCCTTGGTGGAGATCCGCATGATCTTCTCGCCCGGTCCGGTGAGCGCGGCGAACGTGGTCTGCATGGCGTGCAGGCCGGACAGGCAGCGGAATTCGGCGTACTCGGCGCCGAACATCCGTTCGCAGACCTCGGTCGCGGACTTCTCGACCTGGTTGACGTGGTTCATGCCGCGGTAGAGCAAATTGTTCAACCGGGACGGGGAGTCCTGCCGCATGTCCAGGTGTTCGAGCAGGTAACGGCTGCCGAGTTCGCTGGAAAGCACCTTGCGCGCGAAGGGGGAGAGCACGGTCTCGTTCGCGGTCAAGTGGAGAAAATCGTTGGAATCCTCTTCTTCGGCCTCGATGAGCTCACGGATCGCGTCGAGCCGGAGCGGGGCGGAGGTGCGATCGGTGTTCGGCATGGGAATCCGTTTCTGAGCGGCGACAGGGCGAACTCTCTGTTCGTCATGACGGTAATCCCTTGGGCGGCCGGGATGCCGTGTCCCGGCGGCAACTGGATCAAGACGCGCTGGTGGTCGTAGTGACGCTACGACCTAGGTGCCCTGTCCGGTGATCTTTGGTGGTAAATAAGGAATACCGGCCGCGATTTTCCGTTCAACCGGAAACAGTCGCCTACGATGGTGGAGATGACTGTACGGGGGTGTGTTACGTGACGGAGAAAATTCGTCCGGAAAGCCTGATCTGGCGGGACGGTTGCATTCTCGCCGTGGACCAGGTTTCCTTGCCGCACCATTTCCGGCGTGTCCGGATCGCCGGTGTCGGGCCTTTGGTGAGTGCGATCCAGCGGTTGGTGATCCGCGGCGCGCCGAGCCTGGCGGCCGCCGGGGCGCTGGGTGTCCTGTTGTCCGCGAATACGCGTCTTCGCGGCGGCGTGCTGGACGAGAGCCGGGTCCGTGCCGACGCCGAAACACTGGCGTCCGCGCGGCCGACCGCGGCCAACCTCCGCTGGGCGGTGACGCGGATGCTGGCGGTGCTCGGGCGCCCCGCATTCGCTGCTGATCGACTCGGCCGCGTCGTCCGCGATGGCGCGCGGGCAGGTCGACTGCGTACTCGTCGGCGCCGACCGGATCGCCGCGAACCGGGACACGGCGAACAAGGTCGGCACCCTTCAGCTGGCGATCGTGGCCGCGCACTACGGAATCCCGTTCGTGGTCGCCGCGCCGGACTCGACCATCGATCCGCGATTGCCCACCGGCGCCGGTATTCCCCTCGAGTACCGGGCGCCCGAAGAGGTGACTCAGCTGGGGCTGAACCTGGTGGCGCCGCGCGCGACGGCGGTGGAGAACCCCGCGTTCGACGTGACGCCCGGCGACCTGATCACGGCCATCATCACCGAGACTGGCGAATATCACGGACGCCCGGCGGAGCCACCTGGTTCTTGACCGGGTCACTATGCTGCGGTAGCTTGGCTATTATATTGAACGGCGTCGTTCTGGGCCGTCGTTCTTCTGGGCTGTCGTTATAAGCCGAGGGGGCTGAAGTCGATGAACCAGGCGAATTCCTGTGTCCCGATGTGCGGCTGACCATGCGCTTGCAAGCACCCGACGAGGTGGCGGCCGAACGGCGCGAACTGGTGTTCAGCGATCTGTAGATCGTGCTGGTGGCGATCATCTGGGGGTCCAGTTATGTCGTCATGCAGGTTGTTGGCCATTCCCTGCCGGTGATGGCTTTTCTGGCTCTGCGTTTCCTCCTTTCCCTTCCCGTGATCGCGCTCATGGGCTGGCGGTCACTGCGTACGCTGACCAGGAGTGAAGTCTCCTCCGGTGCGTTGTTCGGCTGTCTGCTGTTCATCGTGCTCGCCTGCGAAACGACCGGGGTGCGTTATACGAGCGCCGCGAATTCGGGCTTTCTGATCACGGTTTCGGTGGTGTTGATCCCGCTGTTCGAACTGGTGCTCTTCCGTCGTCGATACCATGTACTCGTCTATGTGGCGACGGTGTGTGGCCTGGTCGGCTGCGGTCTGCTCTCGCTGGGGCACGGCTTCCGCCCCCAGCCCGGCGATCTCATCATCCTGGCCGCCGCGCTGGTCAGGGGATTCCAGATCACTCTGTTCGGCCGCGGCTCCCGTGGTGCCCGGCAATCGCTGATCAATGTGACTTTCGTGGAGTTCGTGGTCGTGTTCGCGCTCGCCGCGACGGCGTCCGGGATGTTCGAGAACTCCGTGCTCGCGCAGATCGGCGCGTTGACCGCGAACACGTGGCTGCTCATCGCCTACCTCGGCGTGCTGGGCACCTCGTTCGCCTTTTTCGTTCAGCTTCGCAGCGCGCGGATCGCCGGCTCGGCCAGGGTCGGCATCATCCTCTCCACGGAACCGGTCTTCGCGGCGGCCTGCGCGGTTCTGCTCGCCGCCGAGACACTGGGCCCGTTTCAGGTCGCCGGTGGGGTGTTGATCGTCCTCGCGGCGCTGGGCGGGCGAATCATGACCGCCCGCCCAGCGAAGAAACCCGAAACCGTCCCGCGCGCCACCTGAACCGGCGGGCTCAGCGCAGGTACTGCCCGGCGACCAGGTCCAGCCGCTGCCGGTCGGCCTCGGAGATCGACGACGCGTCGGACATGATCGCGTGGGCAAGCGCTTCCTGGCACTCGCAGTCCCGCTTGTGTGGCGCGGTGAGCGTGAAGTTGACGATCGCCTGCTTCGCCGCCGCGACGTTCTTGCTCATCACGCTCGCGACCATTTCGGCGGTGACCGGCTTCTCGTTCTGGCGCCAGCAGTCGTAGTCGGTCACGAGCGCGATCGTGGCGAGGCACATTCCCGCCTCCCTGGCGAGTTTCGCCTCCGGCGCCGCCGTCATCCCGATGATGTCCATGCCCCAGGACCGGTAGAGCTCGGACTCCGCCCGGGTGGAGAAATGCGGGCCTTCGATGCAGACATAGGTGCCGGAATCGTGGCAGGTGCTTCCCGGCACCGTCTTCACGGCGTCGAGCAGCACCCGGCGCAGGTGCCCGCAGTACGGGTCGGCGAACGGGAGATGCGCCACGAGGCCCCGGTCGAAGAAGGTGGACGGCCGCCTGTTCCTGGTCAGATCGACGAGCTGGTCCGGCACCACCAGTTCGCCAGGGCGCAGCCGGTCGCGCAGGCTGCCGACCGCGCTCACGCTGAGCAGTTCGGTCACGCCCAGGTATTTCATCGCGTAGATGTTCGCCGCCGACGGAATCGCGGAAGGAGAATGCTGGTGCTGCCTGCCGTGCCGGGCCAGGAAAGCAACTCTGCGGCCGTTGAGCCCGCCGACGACCACCAGGTCACTCGGGTTTCCGAACGGAGTGGACAACCTGAATTCGCTGGGATCCTCCAGCATGGATAAATCGTAGAGTCCGCTGCCGCCGATGATACCGATCTCGGCTTCGATGGGATTCTTTACCATGGCCGGTTACGTCCCTCGACAAGTAAAGTTGTTACCGGACAAGAACTTGACCGGACACGCGCTCGGCGTCGACCGAGGTGGCCGGATGTTCTCGGAGGTTTGTGCAGTGGCAGCTTAGCAACCGCGGCGCCGGTGCGAAATGCGCGCTTGGGCGCAGTTTCCGATCCACCCAGGTGGCAGTTCGCGAGCCGATGGTGCCATTTTTGCCTGCCCTCGGCCGACGACAGTGTTCCGATCGCCGATCTGTGCCTACGGTAACGCAGGACCGATTTCCCGTCAGAAGTGGAGCACACCGTGTCGATCGAATTTTCCCATCGAGTGGCCGACCTGTCCCTGGCCGGATTCGGCCGGAAGGAAATCGACCTCGCCGAGGGCGAGATGCCGGGCCTGATGAGCACCAGGGCCGAATACGCCGACGCCCGGCCGCTCGCCGGCGCCCGGATCACCGGCTCGCTGCACATGACCGTGCAGACCGCCGTGCTGATCGAGACGCTCGTCGCGCTGGGGGCGCAGGTGCGCTGGGCGAGCTGCAACATCTTCTCCACCCAGGACCACGCAGCCGCCGCGGTGGTGGTCGGCCGGGACGGCACACCGGAGCGCCCGGCCGGGGTGCCCGTGTTCGCCTGGAAGGGCGAAAGCCTCGAGGAGTACTGGTGGGCCGCGGAGCAGGCATTGACCTGGCCCGACGGTGTCGGCCCCAACATCCTGCTCGACGACGGCGGCGACGCGACCATGCTGGTGCACAAGGGGGTCGAGTTCGAAAAGGCGGGCGAGGTCCCGGAGCCCTCGGAGCGCGATTCCGCCGAGTACGCCGTCTTCCTGAGCCTGCTGCGGACCTCACTGGAGGAGCGGCCCGGCAAGTGGACCGAGCTCGCCGGGCGGATCCTCGGGGTCACCGAGGAGACCACCACCGGCGTGCACCGGCTGTACCAGATGCAGGCCGCGGGCTCGCTGCTGTTCCCCGCGATCAACGTGAACGACTCGGTGACGAAGTCCAAGTTCGACAACCGCTACGGCTGCCGTCACTCGCTCATCGACGGCATCAACCGCGGCACCGACGTGCTGATCGGCGGCAAGGTCGCGGTGGTGTGCGGTTACGGCGACGTCGGTAAGGGGTGCTCCGAGTCGCTGCGCGGGCAGGGCGCCAGGGTCGTGGTCGTCGAGGTCGACCCGATCTGCGCGCTGCAGGCCGCGATGGACGGCTTCCAGGTGACCACGCTCGACGACATCGTCGCCACGGGGGACATCTTCGTGACCGCGACGGGCAACCTGAACGTGATCACCGTGGACATGATGGCGCGGATGAAGCACCACGCCATCGTCGGCAACATCGGGCACTTCGACAACGAGATCGACATGGCCGGGCTCGCCGCCGTCGAGGGCGTCGTGCGCACCACGATCAAGCCGCAGGTGGACGAATGGTGGTTCCCCGCGGCGCGTGGCGGGCGCGCGGTGATCGTGCTGTCCGAGGGCAGGCTGCTGAACCTGGGCAACGCGACCGGGCACCCGTCCTTCGTGATGAGCAACAGTTTCACCAACCAGACCATCGCGCAGATCGAGCTGTTCACCAGGACCGAGCACTATCCGGTGGGGGTGCACACGCTGGCGAAGCACCTCGACGAGAAGGTGGCCAGGCTCCACCTCGACGCGCTCGGGGTGAAGCTCAGCGAGCTGACGTCCGAGCAGGCCGACTACCTCGGCGTGCCGGTGACCGGTCCGTACAAGCCGGAGCGCTACCGGTACTGACCGGCGCCGGGTCAGGCCGGGCGGAGCGCGACCGCCCGGCCTGGCGCGCCGCTGCCGTCCTCGAGCCGCAGTGGCAGGAAACAGAACCAGGCGCCGCGCGCGGGCAGCGCGGCGAGCCCGGTCAGCGCCTCGACGAACACCATCCCGCCGCCGAGCCCGGCCACGTGGGCCGGGCGGGGGTCGTGCGCCGCCCCCATCGAGGGCGCGTCGGTCCCGGTGCAGCGGACACCGCGGGCGAGCAGCAGTTCGATGGTCTCGGCGGCCGGCGCGGGCCAGCCCGGCCGCCGCCCGGTGACCACCACGTCGTGGAGGTAGCCGTCGCCGTCGGACCCCCGCCGGTACCGGCTGTCCCACCCCGTCCGCAGCAGCACGACGTCGCCGGTGCGCAGCTCACCGTGCGCACTTTCCCACGCCAGCAAGGAATCCGGCCCGACCAGCGGGCTCGTCCCCGGCTCGGACCCGGACACGCCGGACACGTCGAGCACCGCGGCCGGGCCCATCAGTTGCGCCGGGGGCACCGCCGCCGCGGTGATCGCGCCCCGCTCGCCCGCGTCGGGCAGCCCGCTGCCGGGCGGCGGGATGAAATGGCTGGGCGCGTCGAAATGGGTTCCGGTGTGCTCGTCCAGCGCCAGCCATCTGGTCGTGTACGGTCCCCTGCTCCGGACGTTCCCGGACGGCCGGTGTTCGGCGGTGAACCAGTTCGAGGTCTTGTGCTGGAAAGGCTGGTGGCCCGGCCAGAAACAGGGCAGATCCTCGGCGACCGGCACCGACAGATCGATCACTTCGCAGCGCGAAAGCAGGCTGAAGAGCTCGTTTTCGGGGTCGCTCACCGGACAATTCCTCTCGGTACGGGTCAGGACAGGCGTTCCAGCCGGACGGTTTTCCCGTGCTCGATCTCCATGAGCACCGCGCCGAGCACTATCGGTCCGGAAATCGGTCGCGGTATGCCGAATTCGAACGGATTTCCCGAACTGCGCATACCGGCGACGAAGACGTCGTAACCGAAGCCCTGCACGCCACCGGTGGGCCCGGTCATGCCGACGTCGGTGACGAACGCGGTGCCGCCGGGCAGCACGTGCAGCGGCAGCGTGGCCTCGTGCGTGTGCGTGCCCAGCACCGCGGCCGCCGCGCCGTCGACGGTCCTGGCGAAGATCTGCTTCTCCAGCACGTGGTCGCCGTGGTAGTCGACGATCACGGTGCCGGTGCGCGTCGCTTCGGTCCACGCCTGGTATGCGGGGACGAACCGGCCTGCCGCCGCGCGCACCGACTTCATCGCGCAGGCGTCGGCGAGGTTGATCACGGTGACGGTCTCGTCGCCGACGTCCAGGGTGAGCGAACCGCGTCCCGGTACGCCCTCGGTGAGGTTGAGCGGACGCAGCACGCGCGGATTATCCAGTGCCAGCACCGATTCCGGGCTGTCCCACGAATGGTTTCCGCCGGTGATCACGTCGACTCCGCCCGCCAGCAGGGAGTCCGCCTGCCAGGCGGTCGTGCCGAGGCCGTCCGGCGCGCTGTTCTCCGCGTTCGCGATCACCAGGTCGGCCCGATAGTGATCGCGCAGCTGCTGGAGCCTCTTTATCAGGAACTCGGTGGCCTCCTGGCCGACCACGTCCCCGAAGAACAAAACGATCACGACGTCCGCCTCTCGATTTTCGTTCGTGCCCCCCTTGAATTGTGGACATATCTTGTCCAGTCGTGAAGGTGCTGAAGGAAACAACGGTGACTGCCACCATCCGCCTGCCGAACTGTGCCATTGGGCCAGATTTACCGGCATTACCCAGGTCGGCCTTGTGAGTGCCGATGATCACCCATACTGTTCGGTCCTGCAGTTCTCCCACCCAGTTTCCGGTACCAGTGCGAGGAGTCACGTCCATGGCCACCGCCAAGACCAGGCGACCGATTATCGCCTTCATGAGCGACCTCGGCATCACCGACGATTCCGTGGCGCAGTGCAAAGGGCTGATGCTCAGTGTCTGCCCCGACGTCGAGATCGTCGACGTCTGCCACACGATGAAACCCTGGGACGTCGAAGAGGGCGCCCGCTACATCGTCGACCTGCCCCGGTTCTTCCCGGAGGGCACGGTTTTCGCCACCACCACCTACCCGGCGACCGGTACCACCACGCGGTCCGTCGCGCTGCGGATCAAGCAGGCGGCCAAGGGCGGCGCCCGCGGTCAGTGGGCGGGCTCGGGTGCCGGGTTCGAGCGAGCGGAGGGTTCGTACCTCTACATCGCGCCCAACAACGGGCTGCTGACCTCGGTCATCGAAGAGCACGGTTACCTCGAGGCGTACGAGGTCAGTTCCACCGAGGTGATTCCCGAGGCACCGGAACCGACCTTCTACAGCCGCGAGATGGTGGCACTTCCGTCCGGGCATCTCGCGGCGGGCTTCCCGCTGGAGAAGGTCGGGCGCAAGCTGGCGGACCACGAGATCGTGCGGTTCGACCGGCCGAAGCCCGCGCAGAACGAGGACGGCGCGCTCGTGGGCGTGGTCACCACGATCGACCACCCCTTCGGCAACGTGTGGACCAACATCCACCGGGACGACCTCGAGAAGGCGGGGGCGGTCTACGGGACCGGGCTCAAGATCACGCTGGACGACGTGCTGCCGTTCGAGTTGCCGCTGAGCCCGACCTTCGCCGACGCCGGCCCGGTCGGCACCCCGGTGGCGTACCTGTCGAGCCGCGGTTACCTGGCGCTGGCCAGGAACGCGGCGAGTCTCGCCTATCCGTACAACATCCAGGCCGGTATCCCGGTCCGGGTCACCGTCGGCTGACGGCGGCCACAACCCGGAGGAAGTTCCATGTCGCTCTCATCCGCCGAGCTGGCCCGCCTGCTGGTGGCCATCGCCGTGCTGCTGGTCGCCGCCCACGCGGGCGGGCGGGTGTTCGCACTGCTGCGTCAGCCACCGGTGATCGGCGAGATCCTTGGCGGGCTCCTGCTCGGTCCCACCGTGCTGGGCCTGCTCGCGCCGGGAGCGGCGAACGGACTCTTTCCCCACACCGGGGTGAACCCGGTGGGGCTGGGCGTACTGCAGGAACTCGGCCTGCTGATGCTGATGTTCCTGTCCGGTCACGAGGTGCTGGGCTCGCGCACCGCCACCCGACGGCGCACTGTCGTCGCGGTGGCGGTGAGCGGGCTCGTCATCCCGTTCGCGGTCGGGCTGGCGAGTGTCGGGCTGGTCGACCACACCGCGTTCTCCGGCCCGCACGGCACCAAGGTGACCTTCGCGCTCGTGTTCGGCATCGGGGTCGCGGTGACCAGCATCCCGGTCATCTCCCGGATCATGCTCGACCTCGACCTGCTGCACACCCGGTTCGCGAGGGTGGTGCTGTCCGTGGCGCTGCTCGAGGACGTCGTGCTCTACGTGACCCTCGCCGTGATCCTCGGTCTCGCACAGGGGAGTTCGGACTCGGTGTTCGGGCTGTGGGCGCTGTTCGGGCAGTCCGGCACCGGTTTCACCACGGTGTACTACATCGCGGCCAGCCTGCTCTTCTTCGCCGTGTTCATGCCGCTGGGCAAGCCGATCTTCGCCGCGCTGGCGCGCAGCCGGTTCAACTTCCTCGAGCGCCGGAGCCCGACCGCCTTCCGCCTCACCTTCCTGCTCTGCCTCGTGCTGGTCTGCGCGTTCCTCGGCGTCAACCCGGTCTTCGGCGCGATCCTCGCCGGGGTCGCCGCGGCCGGTGCGGACGCCGCGGAGCCCGACGAGCACCGCCGCGAAGAAGCCGTGCACGCCTGGGAAGCGCTCAAGAGGTTCTCCATGGCGTTGTTCATCCCGCTCTACTTCGCCGGTGTCGGCCTGCAGCTCGACCTGGTGCACCACCTGTCCGTCTGGTTCTTCCTGGCTTACCTCGGGCTCGCCTGCGCGACCAAGTCGGTGAGCGTCTGGCTCGGCGCCCGGCTCGCCGGGGAACCGCCGCGCACGGCGGTGAACCTGGCGGTCGCGCTGAACGCCCGCGGCGGCCCCGGCATCGTCCTGGCCACCGTGACGCTGTCCGCCGGGGTGATCAACGAGGACTTCTTCACCGTCCTGGTCATCCTGTCCATCCTGACCTCCCAGATCGCCGGGCTCTGGCTGCAGCACGCCGACGTGTCCGACAGTGCCGCCGACAGTGCCGCTGAGAGTGTCGCTGACGCCGAAGCCGCCTAACCCACCGGAGGAGACCATGACCCCGCGACCCCGCAAGCCGGGAGCGAGCCTGTTCCAGGGCCGGGACCGGGCGCCGATGCGCGCGCATCTGAAGGCGATCGGACTGTCCACAGCGGACCTGGCCAAGCCGATCGTCGGGGTGGCGCACTCGTGGATCGGGACCATGCCGTGCAACTTCACCCATCGGCGGCTCGCGCAGGCGGTCCAGCGGGGGGTCCGCGAGGCGGGGGGAACGCCGATGGAGATCAACACCATCGCGATTTCCGACGTCGCGACGATGGGGAGTGAGGGGATGAAGACCTCCCTGGTCAGCAGGGAGGTCATCGCCGACTCGATCGAGCTCGTCGCGCTGGGGCACAGCCTCGACGCGCTCGTCACCATCGTCGGCTGCGACAAGACCATCCCGGCCGCGGCGATGGCGCACGCGCGCCTCGACATCCCGGGCCCGATCCTCTACTCCGGCTCCACCACGGCGGGCACCTGGCGCGGCGAGCAGGTCACGGTGGCTTCGGTGTTCGAAGCCGTGGGCGCGAATGCTGCCGGGCTGCTGTCCGATGAGGACTTGACCGAGCTGGAGCACAACGCCTGCCCCGGCGCCGGTGCCTGCGGCGGGCAGTACACGGCGAACACCATGGCGATGGCGCTCGAATTCCTCGGGTTGTCCCCGCTCGGTTCGGCGGGCCCGCCCGCGCTCGACCCCCGCAAGGAAGAGGCGGCCGTCGAAGCCGGGAGGCTCGCGTTGCGCGCCTACGCCGACGATCGGCGCCCGTCGCGGATCCTCACCAGTGGCGCGTTCGGCAACGCCATCGCCGCGGGCGCCGCGACCGCGGGTTCGACGAACCTGGTGCTGCACCTGCTCGCCATCGCGAGGGAAGCGGGTGTCGCGCTGGGACTCGACGAGTTCGACCGGATCAGCTCGCGGACCCCGGTCATCGCCGATCTCCTGCCGCACGGCCGGTACACCGCCGTGGACCTGGACGCCGCGGGCGGCAGCAGGCTCGTCGCCCGCCGCCTCGCCGAAGCCGGCCTGCTCGACGAGGGTCAGCTGACCGTCACCGGGCGTTCTCTCGGCGAGGAGGCCGCCGGGGCGGGCGAGCGGGCCGGGCAGGACGTTGTCGTTCCCGTGTCGCGTCCGCTCGAGTCCCACGGCGGGCTGGTGGTGCTGCGCGGAAATCTCGCGCCCGACGGCTGTGTGGTGAAGATCGCCGGGCTGACGCGGCTGGTGCACTGCGGCCCGGCGCGGGTGTTCGAGTCCGAGGAGGCCGCGATGGCCGCGGTGCAGGCGGGGGCGATCGTCGCCGGGGACGTGGTGGTGGTCCGGGGCGAGGGGCCGCGCGGCGGCCCCGGGATGCGGGAGATGCTGGGCGTGACCGCGGCGCTGGTCGGGCGGGGCCTCGGCGGCAGCGTCGCGCTGGTCACAGACGGCCGGTTTTCCGGTGCCACGCGGGGGCTGATGGCCGGGCACGTGGCGCCCGAGGCCGCCGCCGGTGGCCCGATCGGGCTGCTGCGCGACGGCGATCCGGTGACCATCGACGTCCCGGCGAGGACGCTGGAAGCCGACCCGTCGGGCGGGGCGGGCGACTGGACTCCCGCCGAGGACCGGTACCCCACCGGCGTGATGGCGAGGTACCGCGCGCTGGTCGGTTCGGCGTCGGAGGGGGCGGTGCTCACTGTGCCGGAAGCCGCGGTGCGGGCGTGAGCGCGGCGCTGGCGGGACTGTCCTGCGTGGTGACCGGCGCCGCGGCGGGCATCGGCCGGGCGACCGCGGTGCGGTTCGCCGAGGAGGGCGCGCGGCTGGTCCTGACCGACCTCGACGAGCCTGGCCTCGCCGCGCTGCGGGCCGAGCTGGCGGGCGCGGAGGTGGTCACGGTCACCGGCGACGTGGCGGAGACCGCCGACGCGGCCGCCATGATCGACGCGGCGGTGGCCGCCTACGGCCGGATCGACGTGCTCGTCGCCAACGCGGGGGTGATCCCGCTGGTCGACATCGTCACCGCGACCGTCGCCGACTGGGCGGAGGTGATGCGCGTCGACGGCCTCGGCATGTTCCTCACCTGCAAATACGCCGTCGAACGGATGAAGGACTCCGGTGGCGGTTCGATCGTGTGCGTTTCGTCGATCTCCGGTGTCGCCGGGCAAAAGGGGCAGGCGACCTACGGGCCCGCCAAGTTCGTCGCCTCCGGGCTGGCGAAACACCTCGCCGTCGAATGGGCCGCGCACGGCATCCGGGTCAACGCGGTCGCGCCCGGCACCATCCGGACCGAACGGGTGCGCAGGCTGGCCGTCGAACCGGGCGGCGCGGAGTACCTCGCCGCGATCGTGCGGATGCACCCGATCGGCAGGCTCGGCGAGCCCGCCGAGGTCGCCGCGGCGATCGCTTTCCTCGCCGGGCGGGACGCCTCCTTCGTCACCGGTGTGGTGTTCCCGGTCGACGGTGGCTATCTCGCGCAATGAGGCCGCGCTGTCCTCCTTCGGCGTTTCACCGGCCGCTTTCGCGGGAATACCGGTATTTTTCCCGGGTGCCCGGTGCGTGCCGGATCATTCGCGAAACCCCGCAGTGTCACCCCGCGGCGGCGCGCGCGGCTTGAACATTCCTGTCCTGTTTTCTCCGGCTACGTAAAAGGTCGCAAGTCGGCTACGACCTCTCGGTCTTGTCGGCAAGCCCTTTCTCGCGCACACTGGAATGTATTCAGAGATGTTCGAGGTAATTCGCATCCGGCGTAATCTGCGTTGCGGCGATTTTACTTTCTCGGCATTTTTCCCGTAGGCAGAGGAGACCGGCGTGCCCGATCGTCTGTTCACTTCCGAGTCGGTGACCGAGGGCCATCCCGACAAACTGGCCGACCAGATCAGCGATGCTCTCGTGGACGCGGCGCTGACTGCCGAACCGGCCGCGCGGGTCGCCGTCGAGACACTCGTGACGGCCGGTCTGGTGCACGTCGCGGGCGAGGTGAGCCATCTGCCGCGAGACGTCGCCGGGCTGGTGCGCACCACGATCCTCGACGTCGGCTACGACTCCGCCAGCCAGGGTTTCGACGGCGCGTCGTGCGGGGTCCAGGTCTCGATCGGCGGTCAGTCGCCGGACATCGCGCAGGGCGTCGACCGGTCGCTGGAGACCCGCCTCGGCGAGGCGGGCCCGGACGAGCTCGACGCACAGGGCGCCGGGGACCAGGGCATGATGTTCGGCTTCGCCTGCGACGAGACGCCGGAGTTGATGCCGCTGCCGATCATGCTGGCGCACCGCCTCGCCGAGCGGCTGGCCCGCGTGCGCCGCGAAGGCGACCTGCCGTTCCTGGGGCCGGACGGGAAGACGCAGGTGACCATCTCCTACGCCGGCGGGCGCCCGCAGCGCCTCGACACCGTGGTGGTCTCCGCCCAGCACGACGCCGGGGTCGACCTGCGGCGCACGCTGGCGCCCGCGGTGGAGCGGCACGTGGTCCGGCCGGAACTCGAGCGGCTCAACCTGGCCGCCAAGGATTTCCGGCTGCTGGTCAACCCCACCGGCCGGTTCGAGCTCGGCGGGCCCGCCGCGGACACCGGGGTGACCGGCCGCAAGATCATCATCGACACCTACGGCGGGATGGCCCGCCACGGTGGCGGGGCCTTCTCCGGCAAGGACCCGTCGAAGGTCGACCGCTCGGCCGCCTACGCGATGCGCTGGGTCGCCAAGAACGTCGTCGCCGCCGGGCTGGCCACCCGCTGCGAGATCCAGGTCGCCTACGCCATCGGCAAGGCCGCCCCGGTGTCGCTGTTTCTCGAGTGCTTCGGCACGGAGAAAGCGCCGGTCGAGCGCATCCAGGCCGCGATCACCGCGGTCTTCGATCTCCGCCCGGCGGCGATCATCCGCGATCTCGGCCTGCGGCGCCCGATCTACCGCTCGACCGCCGCCTACGGTCACTTCGGCCGGACCGTCCCGGACTTCTCCTGGGAACGGGTGGACCGGGCGGACGCCCTGCTGGCAGCGGTGGAGGCATGAGTCACGCCGCCGGCTCCAGACCGGGGACGGCCGCCAAGGGCCCGGCCGGGCCCGACGAGCGGCTCGCCGCCGACGTCACCGCGCTTCTTCGCGGCTACCCCGATTTCCCGGAACCCGGGGTGCTGTTCCAAGACCTGTGCCCGGTGCTCGCCGAGCCGGGACTGCTCGCCCGGCTGGCCGCCGAGGTGGCCTTTCGCTACGACGGCGCCTTCGACGTCGTCCTGGCCGTGGAGGCCCGCGGGTTCCCGCTCGGCGGCGCGCTCGCCCAGCTGACCGCGAGCCCGCTGGTGCTGGCGCGCAAACCCGGGAAGCTGCCGGGGAGGCTGCACACGGTCCGGTATGCGCTGGAGTACGGGGATGCCGTGCTCCAGACGCAGGCCGACGCCTTCGCGGCCGGGGCGCGGGTCCTGCTCGTGGACGACGTGCTCGCCACCGGTGGCACCCTGGCCGCGGCCGCGCGGCTGGTGGAGCTCGGCGGCGGGCGGGTGGCGGGCTACGCGGTCGTGGCGACGATCGCGCCGCTGGGCGGCGCGGCGAGGCTGGCCCCGCTGGCGGCGTTCAGCGTGCTCAGCCTGCCCGTCGAAGACGTGGGGGACGTGGGGGACGCCGCCGGTGTGCGGGCCAGGGGCCCACGGTGACGAAACCGGAATCCGGACTCGCCAGGCCGCGCGGGGCGCGGCAGGGGGCCTTCTGCCGACTTCCGCTCCCGCTGAACGGGTTAGTGCGCGCCGCCTCCGGCTGGAACCGGGTGACCTCTCGATGCCGTTCGCGTACGATGCGGGTTCGGCTGTCGCGACCCGTGAATCCGACGACTCGTGAATCTGACGCTGCTTGCTGATCAGTGTGGTTGGCGAACCAACACTGCTTGTCGTCAGCACCATCCGTCGTCGGCTCGGGAAAGTGTTTCTGAATGGGGTAGGGGGCTGGTTTTTCCGTGAAAACCCTCAAGAACGACATCAGTGTCGTCGTCGTCGACAAGCACCGCCTGTTTCGTCAGGGAATAATACAGATACTCTCCGTCGAGGAGGACATCAGCGTCGTCGGTGAATGCGGCTTCGGCAAGGACGCGATCACCGTGGTCGGCCAGGCCAAGCCGGACGTCGTGCTGCTGGACAGCGACCGCGGTGGTTCGCAGGCCGTGGGTATGTTGCGCGGGCTGCTGCTGGTTTCTCCTGGTTCCAAGGTGGTGGTGGTGACCGTGCACGACGCGCCGCGGCTGGTCGGGGACCTCATCGCCGCCGGCGCCCACGCCTACGTGCTCAAGAACGCCACCCGCGAAGAACTGCTGGTCACCTTGCGAACCGTTTACCGCGATTCCGGGCACGTGGTGGTGTCCGTGCCCCGCGAAACGCTGCGCGGAATGAACGAAGCCGACCACGCGCTGCTGTCGCGGCGCGAGACGGAAGTGCTCGAACTGGTCGCGGGCGGTATGCGCAACTCGCAGATAGCGAACGAACTCTATATTTCCGAGGGAACGGTCAAAAGACATCTCACCAACGCGTACACGAAATTGGGCGCTGAATCGAGGATAGGCGCGGTGAAGAAGGCGATATCGCTCGGAATCGTCTCGTTCAACGAACTGCTCGAGGCCGAGGAGGAACGGATGGACTGGTGACGGCGTGACCTTCCGCCGCGCGTGCGGCGGTGACCGTCGCCGTGAGCGCGGCGCGGATCAGCCCGGCGTCGACGCCGACCGCGACGAGCCGGGCGCCGAGCTGCCACCAGGCGCGCGCCGCACCCGGCTCCGGCGCGAACAGCCCGGCGGCCACGCCGCTGTCCCCCGCGAGCCGGAGCGCGCCGCGGAGCGCGTCGACCACGGTGGGGTGGTCGTGGCGCCCGGGGACGCCGAGCGCGTGCGAGAGGTCCATCGGGCCGAGGAAGATCCCGTCCAGGCCGGGCAGCGCGACGATCTCGCCCAGTTCGGCCAGCGCCCCGGGGCCCTCGACCATGACGAGCACGGCGACCTCCGCGTTGGCGGCCGCGAACCAGCCCTCGCGCGTGCCGTACCCCGCCGCGCGCACCCACGGGTTGGCGCCGCGTTCCCCCTCGGGGGAGAACCGGGCGGCCCGGACGACGGCCGCGGCCGCGGCGGCGGATTCGACGTGCGGGACCAGCACTCCCGAGGCGCCGAGGTCCAGCACCGCGCCGATCTCGGCGGCGGCCGCGGTGCGGACGCGGACCAGCGTCGGTAGTCCGTGCCCGGCCGCCGCGGTCAGTGCCCGCCGCAGGTCGGCGAGGTCGTGCGGGCCGTGCTCCAGATCGATGATCACCAGGTCGAATCCGGCGAGCGCGATCAGCTCCACGACCTCCGGGGACGGCAGGAGGTTGAACGTCGCCAGCAGCGGCGCGCCGCCCGCCAGCCGCGCCCGCAGGGACGGCGGGGCGCTCACAACGCGGCCGCCGGACGCCGCCCGGCCAGACTGGCCGTGAGTCCCTCGGCCAGTGGTGCCGCCGCGCGCTCACCGTAGGTCTCGGTGATCCGGGCCAGCAGCTCCGCCTCGTCCAGCTGGTACTCGGCGGGCCCCTTGGACTCCAGGACCTTGGTGGCCACCGCGCAGCCGAGCCGCGCCGAAGCCGCGTAGGGCAGGCCCCAGCTGCGCGCGGCCAGGAAACCCGCGCGGAAGCCGTCGCCCGCGCCGGTCGGGTCCACCACCTCGGCGGGCGGGACCGCGGGCACCTCGACGGGCCGCCGCGCCGCCTGCTCGACCCGCGCGCCGCCGGCGCCCAGCGTGGTGATCCACGCGTCGACGCGGCCCCGGACGTCGGCGTCGGTCCAGCCGGTCTTCTGCAGCAGCAGGGCGTGCTCGTACTCGTTCGTGAACAGGTACCGCGCGCCCTCGACGAGCTGCCGGATGGCTTCGCCGCCGAGCAGGGCGAGCTGCTGGGACGGGTCGGCGGCGAAGGCGACGCCCAGCTCCCGGCACTGGCCGGTGTGCCGCCGCATCGCGTCCGGGTCGTTCGGGCCCACCACGACCAGCTCGACCGGGTCCGCCCGGTCGAGCACCCGCTCGAGGTCGATCTCCCTTGCCGAGGTCATCGCCCCGGGATGGAAGGAGGCGATCTGGTTCTGCGCCTGGTCGGTGGTGCACCAGAACTGGGCGGTGTAGGCGTCTTCGCACACCAGGACCGTCGTCGTGTCCACGCCGGTTTCCTCCAGCCGCGCGCGATAGCCGCCGAAGTCCCGCCCGGCCGCGGCGACCAGCAGCGGCCGGTGCCCGAGCCGGGCGAGCCCGGCGGCGATGTTCGCCGCGACCCCGCCGTGGCGGACGTCGAGCCGGTCGACGAGGAAGGACAGGGAGAGCTGCTCGAGCTTTCCCGACACGAGCTGTTCGGTGAACAGCCCGGGGAAAGTCGCGAGATGGTCGACCGCCACTGAACCGGTAACCGCAATAGACATGCCGTCATCGTCGCGTTTCCGGTGACGGCGCACATCGGCTCTAGGGGGCACCGCGTGCTGCGACCTTCGGCCGGGCGCCTGCCACGTTGGGGCAGCCGAAGATGGTCCTGTTCGCAGATTGTGGCCGTGGTTTGTTTCTCCGTAGGGTTTTCCGGTGCCGAGAGTGCGTCCGTCCGAGGCGTGCCCGGGTGCTCCGGGAAGGGGTTTCCAGCGTGTCCACAACGCACACGAGGAAAACGGGAGCCGGCCGCCGGCCTGCCTTCGACCTGTTCGAGGGCTACGCGGTGAGCAGCATTCTCGCCTCGTTCGAGATGTCCGGGCTGCTCGACGGTTTCGAAGCGGACGGGCTCGGTCCCGAGCTCACCGGCGATCGCCCGCCGGACGCCGCCGCCCTGCTCCGGGCCAGCCTGCGCTACCTCGCGCAGCGCGGGATCGCCACCGAGGAAAACGGGACGTTCACCCTGACCGCGTATGGCCGGGAAGTGGTCGCGGACAAGGGATACCTGGTCTGGCTGGTCGGTGGCTACGGCAGCTCGCTGCGCCGGGTCGACGGCTTCCTGACCGGCGGGCAGCGCTACGGCGTTGACCACGTCCGCGACGGAAAATGGGTGGCGGGGGGCGCCGCGCTGCTCGGCGGCAAGGATGTGGTGCCGGTGGCGATGGAGCTGCTCGGCGAGATCGAGTTCGGCCGGGTGCTCGACCTCGGCTGCGGCAACGCGCGCCTGCTGGCCGCGATCTGCCGCCGGTTCGGCGCCGGCGGGGTCGGCATCGACAACAGTCCCGAAGCCTGCGCGGACGCGAGGAAGCTCGTCGAGGAGGCGAAGCTCGGCGGCCGGATCGTCATCACCGAGGCCGACGCGGGGGCGCTGGGCGAGATCGACGCGGTGGCGGGCACCGATCTGGTGGTCACGTTCTTCCTGCTGCACGAGATCCTCGCCAGTGGCGTGGACGTGCTGCTCGACTACCTCAAGCAGCTGGCCGCGACCCTGCCCGCCGGGGCGTACGTGCTCACCGCCGAGGTGGAGCCCGCCGCGCCCGCGCCGTCCGGCCCGGAGCTGTTCACCCCGGAGTTCACCTATGTGCACGCGCTGATGCGCCAGATCCTGCTGCCGGAAGGCGGCTGGGTCCAGCTGTTCGAACAGGCCGGGTTCACGGTGCGGGCGGTGCGCCGCAACGACATGCCGGGCGGCATCCTGCTGCTCGCGCAGACCGCAGGCTGACTCCGATGGCCACCCTTACGACGTCCACAGTGGACACAAGTGCGCCGGTCCGGGTCGGCTACCGGCTGCGGACGACGGAGCCGCCCGGCGCCGGTCCCGCCGGGATCCACGCGCGGATGCTGGCCGGGCGAGTGTGCACAGTGGAGCGGGCCACCCCGCTCGGACTGCGCCCCGCCTTCGCCGTGCTGCTGGGCCGGAGGCTGGAGCCGGGCGATCCACCGGGCACGGTGCGGCGGGCTTTCGCGATGACCTTCGCCGCGCTGGAGTTCCCCGGCGGTTTCGTGCTCGGTGACCGCGCCGTCGACCCGTCCGGCGGCCCGGTCACCGTGTGGACGGCGCCGGAGTTCTCGGCCGGGCACCGGCCAGAGGACTTCGGCGACCTGGAGACCAGGGTGGCCCGTCTCGCGCAGGAGACGGGCGGGCTGGACGCGGGGGAGCTGCTCGTCGCCACCGGGCTGTCCGGTGCCGCGATGTTCACCCCGCCGGGCGTCGTGCAGGTGTGGGGGCCGGGCGAGGCGGTGCTCACCGTGCGGTTCGCCGTCTCGGTCCCCGCCGGACAGGAGGTCTGACCCGTGACCGGAACGAAAGCCACGGGCCAGGTCGCCGGAC
Source organism: Amycolatopsis sp. H20-H5 (assembly GCF_035828755.1). NCBI lineage: Bacteria > Bacillati > Actinomycetota > Actinomycetes > Pseudonocardiales > Pseudonocardiaceae > Amycolatopsis > Amycolatopsis sp. H20-H5. The sequence continues at coordinate 30,554 of NZ_JAYMZS010000093.1, forward strand.
CGTCCGATGTGGACGCACTGGCCCACGCGCTGGACCGGGCGTGGGAGACCGCGTCGACCCTGGAACCGCTCAGCGAGTCCGTCGCGCTCAGCTCCCCGGAGCTCGCGTACCGGATCCAGACCAGGTGGAGCGAGCTGCGCGTGACCACCCACCACGATCGGGTGATCGGCCGCAAGATCGGGCTGACCAGCCGGGCGATGCAGCAGCAGATGGGCGTCGACGAGCCCGACTACGGCACCCTGTGGGCCTCCCGCCATTTCCCGGCGCCGGGCGGGCGGGCGGTCCTGCCGTCCGCGGTCTTCGTGCAGCCGCGCGCCGAGGGGGAGCTGGCGTTCCTCATCGGGAAACCGTTGCGCGGCCCGTCCGTGAGCACGCAGGAGGTGCTCGCCGCGACCGACGCGATCGCCGTGAGCATCGAGGTCATCGACAGCCGCATCACCGACTTCCGCATCGCGCTGACTGACACCGTCGCGGACAACGCGTCGTACGGCGGCGTGGTGCTCGGGCCGTGGAGCGCCTCCGCGCTGCGGAGTGATCTGCGCACGATCGGGATGACGATCGACCTCGACGGTGAGATGGCCGGGCAGGCGGCCGGGGCCGCGGCACTGGGGCACCCCGCCCACGCGGTGGCCTGGCTCGCCAGCAGGCTCGACCAGCTCGGCACCCCGCTCGAACCGGGGGACATCGTGCTCTCCGGCTCGCTCGCGCCGTCGATCCCGGTGTCGCGCGGCGCGGTGTTCACCGTCGAGACCCACGGGTTTCCCCCGCTCTGCGCGGTGTTCGGCTGAGCACCGCGCCCAGCGCCCGCGCGACTCGTCGACAGGTTGCGAAGGAGGAATCCGGACAGGAATCTTCAAGTCATCGTGATCGCGCGCGGCTAGCGTGCCGCGCGAGAGCCGAAGAAAACCCTGCCGCAGAAATGTGAGGACGCCTGGTGCCGTTCGAGACCGTCGAGGTCCAGCCGAGTTTCGTCGCCATGGAGGAACGGGTGCTCCAGCGCTGGAGCACCCGTGACGTGGTCCGGCGTTCGCTCGGTTCGGGCGCCGAGGACGCCCCCCTGCTGCGGTGCTACGAAGGACCGCCGACGGCGAACGGGCGCCCCGGCGTGCACCACGTGGAGGCCAGGGTCTTCAAGGACGTGATCCCGCGGTTCTTCGCCATGAAGGGTTACCGGGTGCCGCGCCGCGCCGGCTGGGACTGCCACGGCATCCCGGTCGAGCTCGAGGTCGAGAAGCAGCTCGGCATCACCAGCAAACCGGAGATCGAGCGGTACGGGGTCGCCGCGTTCAACGAGCGGTGCCGCGAGTCGGTCACCGGGTACGTCGGCGAGTGGGAGCGGCTGACCCACCGGATCGGGTACTGGGTCGACACGGACAACCCGTACCACACGATGGCGACGCAGTACGTCGAAAGCGTGTGGTGGTCGCTGAAGACGATCTTCGACCGCGGCCTGCTCTACGAGGACTACCGGATCGTGCCCTACTGCCCGCGGTGCGGCACGACGTTGTCCGACCACGAGGTCGCGCAGGGCTACGCGGAAACGAAGGACCTCAGCGTCTACACCCGGCTGCCCCTGCTGACCGGGCCGCTGGCCCCGGGCGGCGAGGGGGTCGGCGGCGACCTGGCTGGCGCCTCCCTTCTGGTCTGGACCACGATGCCGTGGACGGTCATCTTCAGCAGCCTCGCCGTGGTGGGCGCGGACATCCACTACGTGCTCGCCCGCGGCGGGCGCGCGGGCGGGCACCTGGTCGTGCTCGCCGCCGAACGGGTCGTGCCGGTGCTGGGCCCGACCGCCGAGGTGCTGCGCGACGTCGCGGTCGAAGAGCTGGTGGGCGCCCGTTACCGCGGCCCGTTCGAGTACGTCGGCCCCGGCTCGCCGGACGATCCCGACGGCGACCCGGCCTCGTGGCGCTACGTCGTCGCGGGGGACTTCGTCAGCACGAGCACCGGCAGCGGGATCGTGTCGACGGCGCCCGCATACGGCGAGGACGACATGCGGGTGGCCAAGGAGAACGGCGTCAAGGTGATCAACGGCGTCGGCGCCGACGGGCACCTCGACGACCGGATCGGGCCGTACGCCGGGATGTACATCCGCGACGCGACCGAGCAGGTCGTCGCCGACCTGCGCGAGCGTGACCTCGCCGTGCACATCGAGCTGTACCAGCACTCCTTCCCGTTCTGCTGGCGCTGTGACACCCCGCTGGTCTACTACGCCAAGCTGTGCTGGTTCATCGGCACGACCCAGTACCGCGGCCGGCTCGTCGAGGGCAACGCCGAGGTCGACTGGCGGCCAGAGCATATCCGCACCGGCCGGTACGGCGACTGGCTCGCGAACAACGTCGACTGGGCGGTTTCGCGGGAGCGGTACTGGGGCACGCCGATGCCGCTGTGGCGCTGCCGGGCGTGCGCGCACACGATCGCCGTCGGCTCGCTGGCGGAGCTGGGCGGGCACGCCGGGGACGACCTGTCCGCGCTCGACCCGCACCGTCCCTACGTCGACGACGTCGAGTTCGGCTGCGCCTCGTGCGGAACCGGGGCCATGCACCGGGTGCCCGAGGTGATCGACGCCTGGTACGACTCCGGCTCGATGCCCTTCGCGCAGCACGGTTATCCGCATGTTCCCGGCAGCGAAGAGGCGTTCGCGGAGCTGTTCCCGGCGGACTTCACCGCCGAGGCGATCGACCAGACCCGCGGCTGGTGGTACTCGCTGCAGACCGTGTCCACCCTGCTGTTCGACCGGAGCAGCTACCAGCGCGCCCTGTGCCTCGGGCACATCGTGGACGAGTCGGGCCGGAAGATGTCGAAGTCGGTCGGCAACGTGCTCGACCCCTGGACGCTGATCGACACCCACGGCGCGGACTCGCTGCGCTGGCTGCTGCTGGTGGAGGGCAATCCCTGGCAGTCGCGGCGGGTCTGGGACGACGGCGTCCGGCAGGTCACCCGCAAACTGCTGATGACGGTCTGGAACACCTACTACTTCCTGGTGACCTACGCCAACCTCAGCGGCTGGAGCCCGGACCTGCCGGTGCCGGAACCCGCGCGCCGCCCGGTGATGGACCGGTACGCGCTCGCCGACCTCGCGGACACCGTGTCCGAAGTGGACTCCGCGCTGAGCGATTTCGACGTCACCCGTGCGGGAAAGCGGATCGCGGTGTTCGTCGAGGACCTGTCCAACTGGTACGTCCGGCGCACCCGCGAGCGGTTCTGGCGCGGGGAACCGGGGACCGAGCTGAGCGAGGACACGCGGTCCGCGTTCGCCACGCTCTATTCCTGCGTGACCACCCTCGCCGGGCTGCTCGCGCCGTTCACCCCGTTCGTCGCCGACGAGATCCACGAGAACCTGGTGCGGCGCGGTGAGAACGGGGCCGATTCGGTGCACCTGTCGGCGTTCCCGGTGGTCGGTGCGGGCGTCGCCGATCCCGCGCTGCGTTCGGCGATGGCGCTGGCGCGCAGGCTGGTGACCCTGGGCAGGGACGCCCGCAGCACCGCTGGTGTCCCGGTCCGGGTGCCGCTGCGGCGGGCCGTCGTGACCATGCCCGCGGACCTGCGCGAGGGCGCCGAGGTGATGCGGGTGGTGCGCGAGGTGGTCGCCGCCGAGCTCAACGTCAAGGAGATCCTGCTGGCGGACAACGAGAACGGGCATCTGGTCAGCTACACGGTGAAGCCCGATTTCCGCGCGCTCGGCAAGATCTTCGGCAAGCGGACGCAGGAGGTGGCCAAGGCGGTGCGCGAGCTGGACGGCGACACCGCGGTCGCGGAGCTGGGCGCCAGTGGTGAGCTTTCCTTCGTGCTCGACGGACACACCGTCGTCGTCCCCGCGGAAGCGGTGCGGGTGCTCGAAGAACCGGTCGCCGGGTGGCAGGTTTCCTCCGACGGCGACTGCCATGTCGCCCTGGACGTCACGGTGGACCAGGAGCTCAAGGTGGAGGGGCTCGCGCGCGAGTTCGTCCGCATGCTCAACGAACTGCGCAAGCGTCGCGGTTACGAGATCGCCGACCGGGTGCGGCTCGGGGTCTCGGTCGCGGCCGACCCCGGCGGCGAGCTCGCGTCGATGCTGCGGTTCCATCCCGACGAGATCACCGGCGGCATCCGCGCCGCGAAACTGCGCGAGGACGTGGATCCGATGTCCGCCGAACGGATTTCGCTCGGCGAAGGTGAACTGCTCGTCGATCTGCGAGTGCTGTCCACACTCGACTGACCGGTGACTCCAGCCTACGCCCTTGGTGGCATTTTCCCTGATAGCACAACGGTTTGTGTTTCGTTTGGCCCGGCAGGTGGCTAGGCTGGCGGTACTGGCGAATCCACCGAAGGCGGGGAAATCATGCGAGTAGCCCAGAAAACGGGTTCCCACCGGGTGCAACGGGTGTGGGAGGGAGTGACCATCCGGGCGGTGCACGGCGAACTGGTGACGCTGGCCGTCGCCGAACTCGAGCCGAATGTCGTCGTGCCCGAACACCAGCACGTCAACGAGCAGATCGGTCTCGTGCTCAGCGGGTCGGCCACGTTCACCGCGGGCGGGGAGCGGGTCGAGCTCACCGCCGGTGGCACCTACCGGCTCCCGGCGAATGTTCCGCACGAGGTCGAAGCCGGGCCCGGGGGCGCGGTGTTCGTGGAAAGCTTTTCGCCGATCCGCGAGGACTGGAAGGCGTTGCCCGAAGAGGCAACTCCCAGACTCCGCTGGCCTGCGGAGTGATCAGCGCGCTGGTCTGCACGGGGAAAGCCGACAACGTCGAACTGCGCCAGGTGAGCCCGCCCGTGCCGGAGCCGGGCGAGCTGCTCGTCGCGGTCCGGGCGGTGTCGGTCAACCGGGGCGAGCTCCATCGGCTGGCCGATCCGGCGAACGCGGGCTGGCGGCCGGGCTGGGACTTCGCGGGCGAGGTGCTCGCCGCGGCGAACACCTCGCCCGGCGCGGGCTGGCTCACCCCGGGGACGCGGGTGTTCGGCATGTGCGCCAACGGGAGCTGGGCCGAGCGGATCGCGGTGCCGTCGTCCCAGCTCGCCCGCGTTCCCAACGGTCTTTCCTGGGCGCGGGCCGCCGCGCTGCCCGTCGCCGGGCTCACCGCGTTGCGGACGTTGCGGCTGGCCTCCCCGCCAGGGGTGACCGGCTGGGTGACCGCGCCCGCCGGGCTCGGCGGCCTGATCGGCTGCCGCGTCCTGGTCGTCGGCGCGGCGGGCGGGGTGGGCCGGTTCGCCGTGCGGCTCGCCGCACTGGCCGGCGCGGAGGTCACGGCCGTCGCCAGGCGGGCAGGCGGGCTGCGCGAGCTCGGCGCGGACCACGTGCTGGAAACCCCGAGCCTGCCCGAGGACGGCCGCGGCTAGGACGTGATCCTCGAGTCCGCGGGCGGTCCGTCGCTGGGCGCCGCCCTCGCCCTCGCGGCCCCCGGCGGGCAGGTCGTCAGCTACGGCAACTCGTCGCGGACCGGGACCTCGTTCCTGGTCGACGACTTCTACCCGAACCAGGCCGTGCTGCGCGGTTTCTACCTACTGGCCGACCGGCGGCTGAGGCCGGTCGGCGCGGACCTGCGGCTCCTCGGCGAGCTGGCGGTCAGCGGCAGGCTGCCGGTCGAGGTCGTCGAGGAGACCGGCTGGGACGAGGCCGGGAGCGTGCTGGGAAGGCTGCGGGACCGGGCCATCGCGGGCAAGGCGGTGCTGAGACTCGGCGACGCCGGGATCACCGACGCCACGCTGGACGAAGCGCATCGCGAGGTGCGCGCGAAGGTCCGGCGGGTGGCCGAGACGGTCATCGAGCCGGGGGCGGCCGTGGCCGACGCCGAGGGGAAGTTCCCGGAGGCCTCGCACCGCGCCCTGGTCGCCGAAGGCCTCTACGCGCCGCACGTGCCGGAGGCGTATGGCGGACAGGGTGCGGACGCGCTGACCTCCTGCCTGATCGTGGAGGAGGTGGCACGGGTGTGCGCTTCCTCTTCACTGACGCCGAATGTGACCAGGCTGGCGTCGTTGCCGTTGCTGCTGTCCGGGTCCGTCGAGCTGTGCGAGCGGTATCTGCGACCGGTGCGCGAAGGGGCGATTCTCGCCTTCGCATTGTCGGAACCCGAGGCAGGCAGCGACGCCGCGTCGCTGCGCACCCGCGCTGTGCGCGAAGGCGACGGTTACCGGCTCGATGGGGAGAAACGCTGGATCACCAACGCCGGGGTCGCCGACTACTACGTGGTGGCCGCGGTGACCGAGCCGGACGCGGGCGGGATATCCCTGTTCGTGGTGCACAGCACCGACGAAGGCCTCTCGGTCGGGCCCGGCGAGGACAAGCTGGGCATGCGGGGCTCCCCGACCTGCCCGGTGTACCTGCGCGGGGTGCACGTGCCCGCGGACAGGCTGGTCGGCGCCGAGGGCCAGGGCCTGCGGCTCGCGCTCGGCGCGCTCGACCACAGCCGGATCACCATCGCGGCGCAGGCGGTCGGCATCGCCCAGGGCGCGCTGGACCACGCCGCGGCCTACCTCACCGCCCGGCGCCAGTTCGGCCGCCCGCTCGCCGACTTCCAGGGGCTCCGGTTCAAGCTCGCCGACATGGCGATGACCCTGGAAGCGGCCAGGCAGCTCACCTACGCCGCGGCGGCGCGCTCGGCGCTGGACAGTGCCGATCTGCGCTTCTTTTCGGCCGCCGCCAAGTGTTTCGCCTCCGACACGGCGATGCGGGTCACGGTGGACGCCGTGCAATTGCTCGGGGGGCACGGTTACACGCGGAATTCGCCGCTGGAGCGGATGATGCGGGACGCGAAGGTGACCCAGATCTACGAAGGGACGAACGAGATCCTGCGGACGGTCGTCGCCAAGCAGGTGCTGACCGACCACGGATGACCTACCCGCATGGCGCAGACGGGTCACCCTTCCGCGCCCCGGGTCGCGGGTAGACTGGGTGACCTCGGCCACGAAACAGGGGGCCGTCGCCAGCGTCGTGGCCGGACCGGCACGCCAGGAGTACGGAAGGGGGCGGGGCGCGAGCGCCGTCACGGCCGCGCCCCCATCGCCGATGCGCAGTACCACTCGTCTAGCCGCCGGACCGGGTTTCGCCATCGACGACGTGCAGGTCCGTATGCACGAGCCGTCCTGGACGAGCCCCGAGACCAGCACGGCCTACCGTCTCGTCTTCGTCCGCCGCGGCCTGTTCCGGCTGCGGCTGAACAAACAGGAACTGCTCGCCGACCCGGCCACCGTCTACGCGGCCAGGACCGGGGACGAGCAGTCGATAGCGCACCGGGTCGGTGCGAACGATTTGTCGACCTCGGTGGCGCTGTCCCCGGCGCTGCTGGCCGACCTCACCCCCGATCGCCGCACCGCCCCCGCCGGGCCGCTGCACACCAGCGGCCGGGTGGACCTCGCCCACCGGAGGCTGCTGGCCGGTGCCCGCGGTGGCGCGGACCGGTTCGAGCTCAGCGACCACGTGCTGAGGCTCGCCGCCGCGCTGCTCGACCCCGAACAGTGCGGGCCGATGGCCGCCGGTGGCTCCGGCTCCCGGCACCGGATGGTCGAGGCCGCCAGGGAAGCGCTGGTCGCGGACCCGGTGTCGCTGGGCCTGGAGTCGCTCGCCCAGCAGGTCAGCGTGTCGCCCACGTACTTGAGCCGGGTGTTCCGCCGCGAGACCGGGCAGACCCTCACCCGGTTCCGCAATCGTTTGCGCGTGCGGATGGTGCTCGACCGGATCGAGGCGGGGGAGACGAGCCTCTCCCGCCTCGCCGCGGAGCTCGGCTTCGCCGACCACGCGCACC
>NZ_JAYMZS010000094.1:0-38255 GCF_035828755.1 Amycolatopsis sp. H20-H5
AGATCAGGCCGCGCACCAGGTGCCGCCGCTCGGGCTTGAGCTCGTAGTACTCGCCGCGGAACGGCACGATCCGCGCGCTCGGCGTCAGCCCGGCGAGGCGGGCGATCCGGTCGGCGTGCAGGCCCGCGCAGTTGACCAGTGCGCTGCCGTGGATCACCTCGGTGCCGGTGGCGACCTCGACGCCGCCGTGCGCGCCGGTGCGGATGCCCAGCGCGGAGGTGCCCAGCCGCAGGTCGGCACCCGCTTCGTCGAGCAGCCGCACGAGCGCGGCGCAGACGGCGGGGAAGTCGATGATGCCGGTGGACTCGACCCGCAGCGCGCCCACGCAGGAGACCTCGGGCTCGTACTCGCGGGCCTCGTCCGGCGTGATCAGCTTCGCCGGGACGCCGTTGGCCTCGGCCCGCTCGGCCAGCGTTCGCAGCGCGGGGAGCTCGGCGTCGGAGGTCGCGACGACGAGCTTGCCGCAGACCTCCACCGGCACCCCGTACTGCCGCGCGAAGTCCACAATGGACCTGTTGCCCGCGGTGGACATGGTGGCCTTGGCCGAACCCGGCTTGTAGTACAGCCCGGCATGCACCACGTTGGAGTTGTGCCCGGTCTGGTGGGCCGCCCAGTGGTCTTCCTTCTCCAGCACGGTCACGTCCTGGCCCCGCCTGGTGAGTTCCCAGGCCACGGCCAGTCCGACGATCCCGCCACCGATGACTACGACGTTGCGCACGATCGACCAGGTTACGCGGGGCCCTTTCGACTGTCCCTGAAGGCCACCATCACGGCGTTTTACGCCGTGATGGTGGCCTTCAGGGACAGTCACGCAGCTACTGGGGCTGGTTCGGTGGGGCGTCTTCGAGGACCTTCGGGACGCCGCGCATGGTGAACAGGACGCTTGTCGCGAGGGCCGCCATCAGCGCCGCCGAGCAGAGCATCGTCACGTGGACGCCGTCGACGAACGCGTGCCGCGCGGTGGCCAGTACCGCGTCGCCCACGGACGAGGGCAGTTGTGCGGACACCTGCACCGCGCCACCGAGGGTTTCGCTGACCGCCGCGGGCAGGCCGGGAGGCAGCACGAGGCCGTCGCGGTAGATCGCGCCGAGGACGCTGCCGAGGATCGCGATGCCCAGCGCGCCGCCGAGCTCGGTCGCCGTTTCGGAGATCGCCGACGCCGCGCCCGCCCGTTCCCTGGGCACGACGCCGAGCACGGTGTCGGTCGCCACGGTCAGGATGAGCGCGAGCCCGGTGCCGAACACGATCATCGCGAGCAGCAGGTACGGGTAGTCCACGACCACGCCGATCCGGGCGTAGAGCAGGAAGCCAGCCGCGGACAGCGCGCAGCCCGCGGCCACCGTCGCCGCCCGGCCGAAGGCCTTGATGACCAGCCCGGACAGCGTCCCGCCGACCAGCGCGCCCGCCATGCCCGGCAGCCCCGCGAGGCCCGCCTTCAGTGGCGACCAGCCGACCACCAGCTGGAGGTACTGCGCCAGCGTCAGCGACACGGCGAGCTGCGCGAACATCGCGACGACCGTGGTGCCGACGGTCGCGGAGAACGCGCGTCCGGCGAACAGCCGCAGGTCCATCAGCGGTTCGGCCAGCCGTCGCTGCCGCAGCACGAACCAGCCGAGGCCGCCGACCCCCAGGACGGCGGCCGCGAGCACGTCCGCTTGCCCAAGGCCGTGGTGGGCGATCTCCTTGATCGAGTAGACGACGCCGAGCACGCCGAGCACCGAAAGCGCCACGCTGGGCACGTCGAGCCGTCCCGGCGCCGGGTTGCGCGACTCCGGGAGCACCAGTGCCCCGGCGACCAGCAGGAGCACGACCACCGGCACGTTCACCAGGAAGACCGAGCCCCACCAGAAATGCGCCAGCAGCGCACCGCCGACGAGCGGGCCGAGGCCGAAACCGAGGATGGTCAGGCCGCTGGAGATACCGATCGCGGCCGTGCGCTCCTTGCCGGTGAAGACGTTGCGGATGATCGACAGCGTCGACGGCATCAGCGTCGCCGCCGAGACGCCGAGCAGCGCGCGCGTGACGATCAGCAGCTCCGCGCTCGTCGCGTACGCCGTCGCGGCCGACGCGATCCCGAACACCGCCGCGCCGATCAGCAGCAGCTTCTTCCGGCCGATCCGGTCGCCGAGGTTGCCCATCGTGATCAGCAGCCCGGCCAGCGCGAAGCCGTAGACGTCGGCGATCCAGAGCACCTGCGTGGTGCTCGGGTGCAGCGCCTCGGACAGCGCCGGGATCGCCAGGTGGAGGACGGTCATGTCGATCGCGATGAGGAGTTGGGCCAGTACGCAGACGCCCAGGATGCCCGCTTTGCGCCCCTTGCCGATGTCAGTCATGAGGGTGTCAGTCATGAGGGTGAAGGTGCCCGGCCGGGCTGACCGTTCGCGCACCGTCCGCTGACGGTGGTGTCAGCCGCTCGGAAGGGTGACCCCGGCCGTGGTGAGGGCCTTGGTCGTGGTCATCGCCAGCCCCAGGCCGTACGCCCGGTCGAACGCCTCGTCGCCGATGAGCGCCCTGGCCGCCGAACGGACCCTGGCGACGTCGGGGTCCACCGCCAGTGCCATCCCGCGCACCGCCGCCCCCGCGCCCAGCAGCATCGCCGCCCGCTCGGCCTCGCCGTCCAGCTGCGCGACCCCGGCGAGGCCTTCCAGCGCGTTGGCCACCTCGGTGCTCGCGTGCCAGCGGTACGACGATTCCAGCGCCTGCCGGTGCAGCCGCGCGGCTTCGCCGGTCGCGCCCTCCGCACCCGCCACCCAGCCGAGTGACACGAGCGCGCTGGCCCGCGCGCCTTCGGTGGAGAACGCCCCCAGGCGGCATTCCGCGAGGGCGCGCTCGCTCAGCAACCGCGCGGTGGCCAGGTCACCCTCCCACCTCGCCAGCTGCGCGAGCCCGACATACCCGGCCGCGCGCGCCTCGGGCATCCCGGACCGCCGCGCGAGGTCGACGGACAACTCGTAGTCAGCGCGCGCGCCCGCGAGCTCGCCGAGCCGGGCCCGCCGGTCGGCGCGGCGGCAGAGCAGGTCGGTCGTCTCGTCGGTCGCGCCGAGCTCGCGCATCAGCAGCAGGGCCTCGTCCATCAGCCCGAGCGCCTCGGGCGCGCCGCGCCAGCCCAGCACCTCCGACAGGTGGTCGAGCGACATCGCCAGCCCCCAGCGCTCGCCGAGCGCCCGGAACCGCGCCTCGCCTGCGCGCAGGCCCTCCTCCGCGCCCGCGAGGTCACCGGCCAGCATCGCCCGCAGTCCGCCGCCGGTGTGGATCAGCGCCGCCGTCCACGGGTCCGCCTGGTTCATGATCGCGGTCTGACGCAGGTACAGCGGGCTGTCGTCCTCCGGCGGGCCGACCACCAGGCTGAACAGCAGGTGCAGCGCCGGGAGCCGGGTCGTCCACGACCAGTCGGTCGCGTAGCGCTCGGTCAGCGAGCGGTACGGCTTGAGCGCCTCGTCCTCCGGCGCCGCGGACATGGCGATGAGCAGGCAGAGCAGGAATTCGTCGAGCAGCTCCTCCGGCGGTGACCCGTGGAGCCGCTTCACCAGTTCGAGCGACAGCATCGCGCCTTCGAACCGGCGCCCGCGCATCCACCAGTAGGTGGCCAGCGAGGCGATCAGCCGCAGCGCCAGCGGGACGTCCGCTCCGGTCGCCCAGCGCAGCGCGGCCAGGACGTTGTCGTACTCGGCGTCAACCGTGTCGAGCCACTTCAGCTGCTCGGCGGTGCGCAGCTTCGGGTCGGCTTCCTCGGTCAGCCGGACGAAGTGCTCGGCGTGCGCGCGCCGCAGCTGTTCGGTCTCGTGAGCGTCGTCGAGCCGTTCGGCGCAGAACGCCGCGATCGTCTCCAGCATCCGGTAGCGGTCCCCGGCGAGCTCGACCAGCGATTTGTCGACCAGCCCGGCCAGCACGCCGACGGTGTCGCCGACCCCGGTGACCCGTCCGGCCGCCGCGAGCGTCGCCCCGCCCGCGAACACGGTCAGCCTGCGAGCGAGGACGCGCTCCTCGTCGCCGAGCAGGTCCCAGCTCCATTCGACGACGCCGCGCAGCGTCCGGTGCCGCGTCTCGGCCGTGCGGCTGCCTCGCGAGAGGAGCCGGAAGCGGTCGTCGAGCCGGGCCGCGATCTCCCCGACCGGCAGCGCGCGCACCCGCGCGGCGGCCAGCTCGATGGCCAGCGGCAGGCCGTCCAGCGCGGCGCAGATGTGCTGGACGTCGCCGATCGTGGTCTCGTCCACGAGGAACGACGGATCGCTCGCGGACGCCCGGTCCGCGAACAGCCGCACCCCCGCGAAGTCCAGCGAAGGCCCGGCCGGGGTGCCCGGCGGCGGCACGGCGAGGCGGGGCACCGGCGAGAGCCGCTCGCCCGGCACGCCCAGCGGCTCGCGGCTGGTCGCGAGGATCCGCAGCCCGGGGCACGCGGCCAGCAGGCGCGCGGCGAGCCGGGCGGCGGCCTCGACGACGTGCTCGCAGTTGTCCAGCACGAGCAGCGTCGAACGGTCGGCGAGCGCGGCGACCAGCCGCTCGGCCGGATCCTGCGCGACGCCGCCCGGGACGGCTCTGTTCGTCGTCGCCGCGCGCAGTCCCAGCGCGGCGATCACCGCGGGCGCGACCTCGGCGCCGTCGCCGTGCGGGGCGAGCTCGACGAACGCCCGCTCACCCCGTTCGGCGGTGGCGGCCTCGATCGCGAGCCGCGTCTTTCCGGTGCCGCCGGGGCCGGTGAGCGTCACGAGCCGTCCGTTCGCGAGCAGCCCCGCGACCTGGCGGAGCTCGTCGTCCCGGCCGACGAAGCTGGTCAGCTGCGCGGGCAGGGTGACCACCGCGAGTGGCTGCGGCTCGCCCCGCAACGCCGTGAGGTGGGCCTGCGCCAGCTCGGCGCCGGGATCCGCGCCGAGCTCCTCGGCCAGCACGCGCCGGGCGTCCTCGAAGGCGGCGAGCGCGTCGGCCCCGCGTCCGGTGTGGTGCAGCGCGCGGACGAGCTGGGCGCGCGGGCGTTCCCGCAGCGGCTGCGCGGTGACGATCTCCCGCAGCTCGGCCACGACGTCCGCGGCCCGGCCCGTCGCGAGCTCGGTCTCGATCCGGTCCTCGGCCGCGGTGAGCCGCAGCTCTTCCAGCCGGGTCGCCTGCGAGGCGGCGAACGGGGCGTCGGTGAGGTCGGCGAAGGCTGGGCCGCGCCACAACGCCAGCGCGTCGCGAAGCAGCTTCCCCGCCTGAGCGTGCTCCCCGGCCGACAGAGCCCGGCGGCCTTCATCGGCAAGCCACTCGAACCGGTGAACGTCGACGTCCCCGGGTTCGGCGGCCAGGCGGTAGCCCGCGGCGGTGAACTCGACCGGCGCGACGTCCTTGAGCGCCTGCCGCAGCCGCGACACCTGCGACTGGAGCGCGTTCGCGGCCCCCTCGGGCGGGTGTTCGCCGTACAGGCCGTCGATGAGCCGCTGGGCCGGGACGACCCGGCCCGCCTCCAGTGCGAGCAGTGCCAAGAGTGCCCGCGAACGGGGTCCCCCGATCGTGATCGCGGTGCCGTCGGCGCGGCGAACCTCGGTCGCCCCCAGCACGCCGAATCGCATGTGGTGAAGTCTAGGGGCGGGGACGCGCGGTCGTGACCATCGTGTCCCCGGCTACCCGCACCACCACCTGGGGACGAAGTTGACGCCGTATACACTCTGGCGCGTCCACGCGCAACGGGAGAGTAATGACCGCCGGACCTGATCACCAGACCATCGCCCTCGGCCAGCCGACCGTCGGAGAAGAAGAGCTCGCCGCGGTGGCGGAGGTCTTCCGCTCCGGATGGCTCGCCGGCGCCGGGCCCGCCTGCCGCCGCTTCGAAGAGCGGTTCGCCAAGACAGCGGGCACCGCGCACGCGCTGAGCACCAGCAATTGCGGTTCCGCCCTGTTCCTCGGCCTCAAGGTCCTCGGCGTCCAGCCGGGCGACGAGGTCATCGTCGGGGACTACACCTTCCCGGCCACCGGCCACTCCGTGCTGCAGGTCGGCGCCACCCCGGTGTTCGCCGACATCCGCCCGGACATCTGGAGCGCCGATCCGGCCGCGGTCGAGGCCGCCATCACCCCGCGCACCGTCGGCATCCTCGCCGTCGACGTCGCCGGGCAGCCCGGTGACTTCGACGAGTACCGCGCCATCGCCGACAAGCACGGCCTGTGGCTGTTCGAGGATGCCGCGTGCTCGGCGGGCGCGACCTACAAGAACCGCCCGGCGGGCAGCCTCGCCGACATCGCCGCGTTCTCGTTCCACGGCCGCAAGGGCATCACCGCGGGCGAGGGCGGCGCGCTGGTCTCCGACCGCGAGGACCTCATCGCGCACGCCAGGAAGCTGCACACCTACGGCATCGAGCCCGCCATCTCGCGTGAAGGATCCGGCGGCTTGCCGATCCCGAGCTTCCACGAGCTGGGCTACAACTTCCGGCTCTCGGACATCCAGGCCGCCATCATGGGTGTCCAGCTCGACCGCCTGCCCGACCTGCTGGCCTCGCGCCGTTCGGTCGCCAAGCTTTACAACGAGGCTTTCACCGAGCTGGACGGTGTCACCACGCCCGTCGAGCTCCCGGACCGCGAGCACCCCTGGCAGTCGTACATCCTCACCGTCGCCCCGGAGCTCAGCCGCGACGACATCGCCTTGCGCCTGCGCGCCCAGGGTGTCCAGTGCAACTTCGGCACCTACGCCTCGCACGTCCAGCCGCTCTACGGCAAGACGGAGACCCTGCCGGTCTCCGCGGACGCCTTCACTCGCCACCTGGCGATCCCGATGCACGCCAACCTGACCGAAACCGAGGTCGAGCGGGTCGTCGAGACGGTCCGTGAAGCCGTGAACGCCCTCTCGTGAGCTACGTCGTCGAACAAGGAGATACCGCGAACATGTCCGACAAGAAGGTTTTCTTCACCGGTGGCGGCGGATTCATCGCCTCACACGTGGTCCCCCTGCTGATCGACGGTGGCTACACGGTCCGCATCTTCGACAACATGAACCGTGGCGACCGCACCCGGATGAACGAGTTCATCGCCACCGGCAAGGTCGAGCTGATCGAAAAGGACGTCCGCTACGGCGGCGCTGTGCGCGAGGCCATGCAGGGCTGCTCACACGTGATCCACTTCGCAACGGTGTCGATCAACAAGTCCGTTGCCGACCCGCACGAGTCGATCGACATCAACATGACCGGCAACCACAACGTCTTCGCGGCCGCCGCGGACCAGGGTGTCGAGCGCCTGGTGTTCGCGTCGACCGCCTCGGTGTACGGCGAGCCCGAGCGGCTCCCGATGCACGAGGACGACGAGCTCCGCCCGCTGACGCCGTACTGCATCACCAAGCGGGCCGGCGAGGACCTGCTGGGCTTCTACCAGCGCACCAAGGGACTGTCCTGGAACGCGCTTCGCTTCTTCAATGTCTACGGCCCCGGCCAGAAGGTCGAGGCGTACTACACCTCGGTCATCAACCACTTCATCGAGCGGCTGAAGGCTGGCCAGCCGCCGGTCATCGACGGTCGCGGTGACCAGTCGATGGACTTCGTGCACGTCGCCGACCTCGCCCGTTCCGTGGTGCTGGCGCTCGAGTCCGAGCAGGCGAACCTGCCGATCAACATCGGCACTGGGATCGACACCTCGGTCGCGGCACTGGCGAAGACCCTCATCGATGCCGTCGGCGTCGATGTCGTGCCGCAGTTCAACGAGCGCGACGTGCTTGTTTCGCGCCGCGCCGCCGACATCACCCGTGCCCGCGAGGTGCTGGGCTGGGAGCCGCAGATCACCGTCGAAGAAGGTATGCGCCAGCTGGTCAAGGACTCGATGTGAGTTCCGCCGACGTGTTCTTCCCCGCGGAGGCGGCATGAGTTCCGCCGCGGGCCCGGCCGAAGGTAAAGCGATGCGCATAGTCGTGGTCAACAACTTCTTCCCGCCGCGAGTGGGTGGGAGTGCGCACATGTCGGCTTCGCTGGCCGAGCAGTACGCGGCCAGTGGCCATGAGGTGCTGGCCATCACAGCCGCCTACGGCGACGCCCCGGCGGACGAGATCAAGGACGGCTACCGGACGGTCCGGTTTCCCGCGATGAAGATGCCGCAGCTCGGCCTGTCGATCGACTTCGACATGAGCTTCGCCTCGGTGCGGCCGGGTAACTGGCGGAAGCTGTTCAAGCTGCTCGACGAGTTCCGGCCGGACGCGATCCACCTGCACGGCCAGTTCTTCGACCTGTCGTGGATGGCCGGGCTGTACGCGCGGCGGCGCAAGCTGCCGATGCTGCTGACCATCCACACGCTGCTGATCAGCGACAACAAGCTGTACGGCACGGTCTTCCGCATGCTCGACGCGATGCTGGTCAAGCCGATCCTCAAGTACCTGAAGCCGCGGTACATCCTGCTCGACAAGCTGGGTGTGGACTACTGCGTCGACCGGTACGGCACCAGTGACGCCAACTCGGAGTACTTCCCGATCGCGGTCGACACCGGCCACTTCGAGAAGCCGCTCGCCAAGGACGTCCGAGCGGAGTACGAGATCGGCGACGGGCCGCTGATCGTCTCCCTCGGGCACGTCATCCCGCTGCGCAACCGGCTGCCGCTGGTCGAAGCGCTGCCGTCCATTGTGGACAAACACCCCGAGGTGAAGGTGCTCGTGGTCGGGCACGTCTACCACGACGCTTTCCTCAAGCGGGCCAAGGAACTGGGCGTCTTCGACACGCTGATCGTGGCTGGCGTGGTGCCGAAGTCCGACGTCCCGTCGTACTTCGCGGCGGCGGACATCGTCACGCACGACCTGCACGGCGGGTGCGGGACCGCGTCGCTGGAGGCGATGCTCTCGGGCACCGCGACCATCGCGTCGGTCACCGAGGACAACTACCCCGGTATCGAGCTGCACAACGGCGAGAACATCCTCCTGGTCAAGCCCGACGATTCGGCCGCCGTCGCGCGGACGGTCATCGAGCTGCTCGACGACCCGGAGCACCGCGCGGTCATCGCGCAGCGCGAGAGTGCCATGGTGCGGGCCAACTTCGCGCTCGAAGTCGTCGCGGAGGAGCACCTGCGCACCCTCGACAAGCTGGTGACCGAGAGCCGAGGGCATGTTCTCTGACGACGAGCGCAGCAACCGGCTGCGTCCGCAGATCCTCAACGACGTGGTCGGGCAGTACCTGAACGACGCGGAGCGCGCGAAGTTCCTCGGGCTGCCCGAAACCACGCGGATCCGGGAACGGGCGAAGATCATCAGCCCGGAGAACCTGACGATCGGCGAGCACTGCTGGATCGGCGAGGGCGCGGTGCTGGACGCCAGCGGCGGGCTGGAGATCGGTGAGCACACGAGCATCGGGCTCAACACGCTGATCTTCACGCACTCCAGCTGGCTGGCGAACATGACGCTGCAGAACCACTCCGGCAGCGACCTGATCGAGCGCAAGCCGGTGAAGATCGGCAAGGGCTGTTTCATCGGCGGCCTGGTGGTCATCATGGCCGGGGTGACGATCGGCGACTTCGCCACCGTGCAGCCGAACTCCGTGGTGGCCAAGGACGTCCCGTCGCGCACCCTGGTGGCGGGCAACCCGGCCCGGGTGTTCCAGCGCTACGACGACGAGTACATCCAGGCCGAGGTGGAGCGCGTCCGCACCGAGAACGAGCGGCGCCGGAAGCTGGCCGCCGAGCGCGGCGGCGACGTCTCCGGCTGGGGTGCCCCGTCAGGCGACTTCTCTGACTAGCGAGGTCTTGGACCGGCGTGAGACCATGACCAGGTCACTGGCGGTGAGGAGAGGTGAATGAGCGTCCTGAGCTGGCCGCATGACTTCCTGACCCTCGATGACTGGATCGCGCTGCCGGAAACGCCTGAATTCCGGTTCGAAGTCGTAGAAGGAGTCTTGATCGTGTCGCCGCGTCCGTTGTCGTTCCATCAACGCGCGGTCACCCGGCTGGGGTACCTGATCAACGAGCAGCTCCCGGCCGAGTACAGCGCGTTGTCCGAGGTCGACGTGGTGCTGGTCGAGACGCCGCTGACGGTTCGCGCACCTGACGTCATGATCACCGAGACCGTCTGGGCGGACAAAAATCCGGCGCGTTACCACGCTGGGGACGTGCGCCTGGCGATCGAGGTGCTCTCCGAGGGCAGCGTCCGCACCGACAAGGTGACGAAGTTCTCCGAGTACGCCGAGGTCGGGATCGAGCATTACTGGATCGTCGACCTCGACGCTCCGGCCAGCATCACCACGTATGCCCTCATCGACGGCGAGTACGAGGACTTCGGCGAGCACGCGGGCGTAGTGAACCTCGAGTTCGCGGGCGCGCCGCTCGTGCTCGACCTGAACGCCCTCACCACCGCCAGGGCCCAGCGCCTCTGACCCGTGTCCCCGTCCCCGTGATCGGCAGTACCGTGGGAGGGGACAGGGGAGGGGAGTGGCATGGCTCGTGGTGACGACGAGTTCATCGAGTTCGTCCAGGCTTCTTCCTCCCGGCTCGTGCACGCCGCGTACCTGCTGACCGGGGATCGTCACCAGGCCGAGGACGCCGCCCAGACGGCCCTCGCCCGCACCTACGCTGCTTGGGGCCGGGTCCGTCACAAGGACGCGTACGCCTACACGCGCACGGTGCTCGCCAACCACGTCATCGACGGGTGGCGCCGCCCGATCCGTGAGCACGCCACCGAGCAGGTGCCGGAGCGGCCCGCCCCCGGCGACGTCGCCACCGCGGTCACCCAGCGGGAGTGGCTGCTGCAGGCCCTCGACGCGCTCACCGCCCGCGAACGCGCCGTGGTCGTGCTGCGGCACTTCTTCGACCTTCCCGAGGCTGGCGTAGCCTCTGAACTGGGCGTTTCCGTGGGCACCGTGAAGAGCACGAACTTCCGGGCACTGGCGAAGCTGCGGATCTCGGCCGAGCCGGACGACCCGGCGCAGCCGTCCACGCTGATCGGGGGGAGGGAACGATGAACGATCTCGAGTCGTTGCGCTCGGCCTTGCACGAGCAGCCATCCGAACCGCAGCCGCCGCTCGATCTCGGGCTGATCATGGCCAAGGGCAAGCAGATCCGCCGCCGTCGCCGCCTCGTGGCCGGTGGTGGGGGAGTCGCCGCGGCCGCCGCGGTGGTCGCGATCGTCTTCGCCGCAGCCCAGCTTCGGCAGCCCGCGAACACCACCACCGCCGCCCAGCCCCCCGCGCTGGTCACCTCCTCCGCCGCTTCGCCGTCTGTTGTCGCTCCGGCGGCCCCGTCGCCTCCGGAGTCGAACCTCCCGCTGGGCGAGGTCGTCTCCACCGGGATCAAGGACAAGGCGGGCGAGGTGGTGTTCTACGGGGTCAAGGTCGACCTGCCGGTCGATCTGCCGGGCGTCGGCTTCGGCGTCATGGCCGGGCACCGGAACACCGCCGGGCAGCTGACCACCGAGCTGGAATGCAACGAGACCCGTGGCTCGGACCGTTCACCGGGCTTTCACTGCGTCGACGGCGGTGAGACGTCGCCGCAGGGCACCGTGATCCCGGTGTTCGGCTACTTCGCCGGGCCGGTCGCGAGAATCACCACGACCGCGCACGGCAAGACGGTGCAGGCGAGGCTCGCGCCGTGGAGTAAGGACCCGCAGGTCGTCTTCTTCTGGTTCGACCCGGCGCTGGTGGAGTCGTCAAACGTGCTGACGCCGCCGATCGCCTTTGACGCGGCGAACAAGCGCATCTCCCCGTGATCGGGTCCGGCCCGATCACGGGGAGCGAGCAGTCAGACTGGCAGGGAGGCCTGCTTGAGGACCTCGGCGACGACGCGGTGCGACGGCAGGATCGAGTCCCGCTCGATGGCCGCGTCGACCTTGCCCTCCAGCAGGTCGATGAACCTGTCCAACTGGGTGGCGAGCGGTTCGCGCGCGGTGACCAGCTCGGGGATCTCGATGATCGTCTGCTGCCGGTAACCGAGGCCGTCCGGCGTCGCCGAGTCGTGGGAGACGTGCCGGTAGATCGTGACGTCGCGGCGCAGCAGGTCGATCTCGATCAGCCTGTCCAGTTCGGACACGACCAGTGACCTGACCTTGCGCTGTCCCAAGCGGGACGCCGAAACCGTGGCGAGCCCGGTCTCGAACGAGAGCACCGTCTCGACGGTGTCCTCGGCGCCCCCGACGGAGTCGGGGTGGAAGTAGCCCGCGCCCGACGTCACCCGGCCGGGCGAGGTGCCGCCGAAGAACTGGATCGCGATGTCGACGTCGTGGACCAGCAGGTCCCAGGACACGCCGGTCTTGATCCGGGGGGCGTACGGGCCGTGGCGGCGTGCCATCAGGTGCACCGGCTCGTTGATCAGGGCGCGCGCCGTCATGACCGCCGGGTTGTACCGCTCCAGCAGCCCGCACATCAGCGGGACGTCCTTGCTCGCGGACAGCCCGACGATCTCCTCGGACAGCTCGAGGCTGTTGCAGACCGGCTTCTCGACGAGCAAAGGCTTGCCCTGCCCCAGAACTTCCTGGGCGAGCTCGTGGTGCACCTCGGTCGCCGAGGCCAGCACCACAGCGTCCACATCGGACAGTGAGTCGATCTCCGGTGTCCACTTGGTCTCGAACCGCTCGGCGACGTCGCGGCCGGCGGCCTCGCGCGGATCGATCACGCGAACCAGCTCGACCCGCTCGTTCGCTTTGAGGACACGGGCGTGCAGCGTGCCCATGTTGCCGGTGCCGATGAGAGCGATCTTGTGCGTCACGCGCCAAGCACCTCGCGAACGGTCTCGATGATGGTGTCCAGTTCGGACTCGGTCAGCTTGGGGTGCACCGGCAGCGAAAGTGCCTGCGCGGCAACGGAAACCGCCACCGGGAAGTCCTCGACCGACGCGTCCGGGATCAGCTCGTGGCCGCGGTAGCAGTCGTAGTCGAAGACGATCTTCGGGTAGTAGACGCCGTTGCCGATGCCGCGCTCGGTGAGCGCCGCGGCCAGCTCGTCGCGCGAGAGGAACGCGTGCGGGCCGACGAGCACGGTGTACTGGTGCCACACGTGTTCACGGCCCGGCAGCACCACCGGGGTGGTGAGGCCGGGAGTGCCTTCGAGGCCCTCGGACAGCCGCTTCGCGTTGGCCTGGCGGGCCGCGGTGAGCTCGTCGAGCTTCTCCAGCTGCGGGATGCCGACCGCGGCGTGCAGGTCGGTCATCCGGTAGTTGTGCCCGGCGACCTCGTACTGGTAGCGGGCGCGCATGCCCTGGTTGCGCAGCACGCGCAGCTTGTCGGCCAGCGCGTCGTCGTCCGTGGTGATCACGCCGCCCTCGGCGGTGGTGATGTTCTTCGTCGCGTACAGCGAGAAGCAGCCGATGCCGAACGAACCGGCGGGCTTGCCCTCGAACGACGCGCCCACGGCCTGCGCGGAGTCCTCGATGACGTGCAGCCCGTGCTCGGCGGCCAGCGGCGCCAGCTTGCCCATGTCCGCGGTCTGGCCGTAGAGGTGGACCGGCATCAGGACCTTGGTGCGCGGGGTGATCGCCGCGGCGACCGCGTCCGGGTCGAGCGCGAAGTCGTCACGCCGGATGTCGGCGAACCGGACCGTCGCGCCCGCCTCCAGGATCGCGTTCAGCGTTGCGACGAAAGTGAACGGCGAGGTGATGACCTCGTCGCCCGGCCGCAGGTCCAGGGCTTGGATCGAGGCGACCAGCGCGGTCGTGCCGTTGTTGACGGCGATCGCGTGCTTGGTGCCGGAGACGCCGGCGAAAGCGTCCTCGAAACGCTTGACCATCGGACCCTGTGCGATGGCGCCGGAACGCAGCACCTCGACGACGAGGTCTTCCGCATCGCGGACATCGACCACGGTAATGGGAATCATCTGCAGTCTCTCTCGGCCGGCGGTTTCGGTGCGTCCGGTACAGTGAGCCGCCGGTTCTGCGTCCGGCGGCTCCCAACGCGGGCCACACGTTACCGCGAGCCGATGCCCACCCTTGACCCCAGGCCGTCCACGCAGCGAGAAGGCGGCCGCCGACGAACGGACTCCCTGTGGCCAACCGCATTCACCCGACCGCCGTGATCGGCGAGGGGGTCGAGCTCGGCGACGGCAACATCGTCGGTCCGTACGCGGTGATCGTGGGCCCGACCACGATCGGCGACGAGAACTGGATCGGCCCGCACGTGACGATCGGGACGCCCGGCGAGGACCGCGGCCGCGAGCACCCGGCCGCCTGGGACGCCGCGCCGAAGGGTGACCCGGATCACGACGGTCACGGTGTGGTCATCGGCAGTCGCAACAGGTTGCGGGAGTACGTAAGCGTCCACCAGGGCACCTGGCGCACGACGACTATCGGTGACGACAGTTACTACTTGCGTAGCAGCCACGTCGCGCACGACTGCCTCATGGAGGACGGGCTCACGATGGCGACCAACGCCGTCACCGGCGGTCACTGCCACGTCTGGACCGGCGCGAACCTCGGTCTCGGCGCGATCCTGCACCAGCGGGCCGTGGTCGGCCCCGGCGCGATGGTCGGCATGGGGGCCGCGGTCCGTCACGAGGTCGGCGCGTTCCAGGTCAGCGTCGGGGTGCCGGCCAGGCCGACCAGGGTCAACGCTGTCTGGCTCTCCCGGCGTGGCCTGGACGACGCGACCATCGAGGGGCTCCGGCCGTGGATCCTGGGTGACGGCCCACTCCCCGGTGATGGGCTGCTCGACCGCCTGCCCGGTGACCTCTCTACCTTGGTGAAGGCGTGGGATGCCCGCCCGCGCCCAGAACACCAGTCCTGAGCATTGAGGAGATCCACCCCATGGCGGATACCGCTGACAAGCTGCGCGAGGTCTTCGTCGAGGCGCTGGACCTCGATGCCGACGTCGACGTCGAGAACCTGAAGTACCGCGACCTCGAGGCGTGGGACTCCGTCGGTCACATGGCGCTGATCGCGGCCGTCGAGGACGAGTTCGACGTCGAGTTCGACACCGACCAGGTCATCGACATGAGCAGCTTCAAGGTCGCGCTGGACATGGTGACCGGCCTGCTGGCCAAGAATGACTGATCTGGACGGCCGGGTCGCGCTGGTCACCGGCGGCACCCGCGGCATCGGCCTGGCCACCGTGCGCGCGCTCGCCGAGGCGGGCGCGACCGTGGTTCTGACCGGCCGCGACGAGGCGAAGGCCAAGGAGGCCGCCGCGTCGGTGTCCGGGTCCGGGTCCGTAAGCGGGCTCGCCCTCGACGTCACCGACGCCAAAGCGGTGTCCACTGTGGTCCGGGGGGTCGCGAAGGAGCACGGCAGGCTCGACATCGTCGTCGCGAACGCGGGGATCATGGAGGACGCGCTGCTCGGGATGATCCGCGAGGAGCTCGTCGACACCACCCTCAGCACGAACGTCGCGGGCACGATCCACACGGTCCAGGCGGCCGCGCGGGCCATGATGCGCAAGCGCTCCGGCGCCATCGTGCTGCTCGCCTCGATCGTCGGTGAGTACGGGAGCGCCGGTCAGACGGTGTATTCGGCCTCGAAGGCGGCGGTGGCGAACATCGCGTTGTCGGCGGCGAAGGAGCTCGGCCGGTCCGGGATCCGCGTCAACGCCGTGGCGCCGGGGGTCATCGAGACGGCCCTCACCGCGGGCTTGTCCGCCGAAGCCGTGGCCGAGAACGTCGGCAAGACCCCGCTCGGCCGCCTTGGCACGCCCGAGGACGTGGCGAAGGCGATCCGGTTCCTGGTGAGCGACGAGGCGTCGTTCATCACCGGGCAGATCCTGGGTATCGACGGAGGCTTGACGCTTTGAGGTTGCTGGGTGCGGGTGCACGGCTGGTGGACGTCGCAGGCGGGCGAGAACTGACCGGTCCGGAGCTCGAGGCCGAGATCGCGGCCGTCGCCGCCGAGCTCGCCGGGCTGCCGCCGGGTGTGCTGTTCGCGCGGATGTCCGTCGATCTCGGCAGCGTGCTGGGGTATCTCGGCGCGTTCGAGTCCGGGCGCGCGATCGCGTTGATCGACCCCGCGCTCGACGCGGACGTGCTCGCCGGGCTCGTCGAGCGCTTCCGGCCCGCCGCGGTGCTCAACGCGGCCGCGTCCCCGCCGGACGCCCCGCCAGCCGGGTACGCGGTGTCCGGCGCGAACTGGCGGCGGGAGTCCGCGGCCGGCGTCGTGCCGCATCCCGACCTGGCCGTGCTGCTGCCGACGAGCGGTTCCACCGGCAACCCCAAGCTCGTCCGGCTCTCCCGCGAGGCGATCCTCTCGAACGCCGACGCGATCGCCCAGGTGCTCGGCATCACCGCCGATGAGGTCGCGCCGACCTGCCTCCCGCTGCACTACAGCTACGGGCTCTCGGTGCTGAACTCCCACCTGATCCGGGGCGCGACTGTCGTCATCGAGCCCTCCGGGGTGCTCGGCCGCGGGTTCTGGGACGCGGTGAACACCCACGGCGTCACCTCGCTGGCCGGGGTGCCCTACCACTACGAGATGCTCCGGCGGCTCAAGTTCGACCCGGCCAAGTACCCGACGCTGCGCACGCTGACGCAGGCGGGCGGCAAGCTGCGCGACGAGCTGGTCGCCGAGTTCAACGACCGGATCCGGGCGGTCGGCGGGCGGATGTTCGTCATGTACGGCCAGACCGAGGCCGGGCCGCGGATGACCACCGTGCCCGCCGAGCGGCTCGAGGAGAAGGCCGGTTCGGCCGGTCCCGCGCTGCCCGGCGGCTCCTTCGCCGTGCGGCGGGACGACGGTTCGGAGACGACGCACCCGAAAATCGTCGGTGAGGTCGTCTACCGTGGGCCCAATGTGATGATGGGCTACGCCGAGGACGAGGCCGCGCTGGCCGGGGGTGACGAGCAGGGGGGCCTGCTGGCCACCGGCGACCTCGGCTATCTCGACGAAGACGGTTACCTGTTCATCACCGGGCGGCTCAAGCGCATCGGCAAGGTGTTCGGCAACCGGATCAGCCTGGACGACCTCGAGCAGGCCGTGCGGTCGGCTTCGGTCGGCATCGACGTCGTGGCCGCCGTGGCGGGCGGGGACAAGGTCGTCCTGTTCGCCGAGCTGCCCGACAGCGGCGGCGCCAAGGACATCTGCAAGGACGCCGCCAGGGCCCTGTCCGAGCGGCTGCACCTGCACGCCAGCGGGTTCGACGTCAGGCCCGTGGACACCGTGCCCCTGCTGGCCAGCGGCAAGATCGACTATCGCTCGTTGGAGGCGCAAGTATGAGTGTGTTCACGTTGAGCGAGGCCGAGCGGGAAGCCCAGCTGCTGCCCCGGCTCGCCGAGCTGACCGCCCACCACCGCGAGAACTCCACCGGCTACGACCGGATCCTCTCCTCGCTCGGCATCGAGCGGGACGCGGGATTCGAGCGGATCGCGGACCTGCCGTGGCTCCCGGTGCGCCTGTTCAAGACGCACGACCTGAAGAGCATCCCCGACGAAGAGGTCTTCAAGACCCTCACCTCCTCGGGCACCACCGGGGCCGGTGCGTCGCGCATCTACCTGGACAAGGACGCCGCCGCCGCGCAGACCAGGCAGCTCGGCGCGACCCTGCAGGAGGTGCTCGGGCCGGACAGGCTGCCGATGTTGATGGTCGACACGATCGGCATCATCAAGAACCGCCGGTCGTTCTCCGCGCGCGGGGCCGGGGTGCTGGGCATGGCCAACTTCGGCCGCAAGCACACGTACGTCCTCGACGAGAACGACCAGCCCGACGTCGAAGCGGTGAAGCAGTTCCTCGCGGCGTACGGCGACAAGCCGTTCCTGATCTTCGGCTTCACCTTCATGGTGTGGCAGTACCTGTACGAGGTCGCGCGTGAGCACAAGCTCGACCTGTCGAACGGCATCCTCGTCCACTCGGGCGGCTGGAAGAAGCTGATCGACCGCGCGGTCGACAACGGCGAGTTCCGCAGGCGGTTCAAGGCCGACACCGGGCTGCACCAGATCTACAACTACTACGGGATGATCGAGCAGATCGGCACGGTGTTCCTCGAGGGCCCGTCCGGGAACTCGCTCTACTGCCCCGACTTCGCCGACGTCGTGATCCGCAACCCGCAGACCTGGGAAGAGCAGCCGGTCGGCGAGCCGGGCGTGATCGAGGTCATCAGCACCCTGCCGCACTCGTACCCGGGGCACGTGCTGCTGACCGAGGACCTCGGCGTCTGCAACGGGATCGACGACGGGGACTGGCCAGGCAAGCACTTCTCGGTGCTGGGCAGGCTGCCCAAGGCCGAGGCCCGCGGTTGCTCGGATACCTTCTCAGGAGCAGCGGCGTGACACTCGAACAGCGTTTTCCGGCCGCCTCTCCGATCGAGGTCGGCAAGCTCGTCGACGAGCTCGGCACCGAGCCCGAGGGTGGCAGGCTCAAGGTTGGCGACCCCCGCATCGTCGAGTTCCTGACCAAGTTCGCGCGCAAGCTGCTCGCGCCCGCGACGGCGCGCCGGTTCCCGGAGCTCGCCTCGCTGGGTTTCTTCCTGCGCAAGGGGGAAATCGCCAAGGCACTGGCCACTTTGGAGACCTCGGGTGACGCGCTGCGCTTCCCGCGCGGGCTGGTCTTCCACGTGCCCCCGGCCAATGTGGACACCATTTTCGTCTACTCGTGGGCGTTGTCCGCCCTCGCCGGGAACCACAACGTCGTGCGGGTGTCCTCGCGCTCGGCGGGCGCGGCCGAGGCCGTGCTCGAAGCGCTGAACGCCGCGCTGTCCGAAGTGGAGCCGACGGTCGCGCGGGCGATCGCCTCGACCCAGCGGATGGTCACCTACGACCGCAGCGACGCGATCAGCGGCGCGCTCTCGCTCGCCGCCGACCTGCGCGTGATCTGGGGCGGGGACACCTCGGTCGCCGCGCTGCGGCAGTACCCGCTCGCGCCGCACGCCCGTGACCTGACGTTCCCGGACCGCTCGTCCTTCGCCGTCGCGTCCGTGGCTGGCTGGCAGGGCGCGTCCGAGGCCGAGCGGCTGGTCGCCGCCGAGGGCTTCTACAACGACTCGTACTGGTTCGACCAGGCCGCCTGCTCGTCACCGCGCGCGGTGTTCTGGGTCGGCGACGCCGATGCCGCCCGCGTCGCCGGGAGCGAGTTCCGCACGCTGCTCGCGGGCGTCCTGGAGACGAAACAGCACGTCACCGAGCCCGCGATGGCCGTCCAGAAGCGCGTGTCGGCCTACGGCGCCGCCGTGGACGGGCTCGTCACCACGATCTCGTTCGACGGCGCCGGGCCCGACACCAACGGGCTGGCCACGCTCGAGCTGGCCGACCCGGCGGTGCTGCCGCGCGAGTGGCTCGGCGCCGGGACGTTCGCCAATTCGAGCGTCGCCTCGCTGTCGGAGCTGGTCCGGATCGTGCTCCGCAAGGACCAGACGGTCACGCAGTTCGGCTTCACCAAAGAAGAACTGGTCGCGTTCGCGACCGAACTGGCCGGCCGCGGGGTCGACCGGATCGTCCCGTTCGGCTCGGCGCTGACCTTCTCCGCGGTGTGGGACGGCTACGACCTGCTGGCCGAATTCAGCCGCCTGGTCAGCGTCGCCGGATGACGGCACGTATCGTGCCTGCGGTGGCCGGTGAGGAGACGTCGATGACGACTGTGGAAACGCCCGACTGGGCTGAGTCTGATGATTTGGCCCCCCCTAAGGGTAAGCAACCCAAGTCGACCAAAGCGAAAATCATCGACGTCGCTCGATGGATTGCCTTGGTGGCGGTCATCGGCTTCGCGGCCAAGCAGCTCGCGTCGAACTGGGACGAGTTCTGGCGGACCCTGCACGACGTCGCCTGGCAGTCCTCGGTGCTCAGCCTGGTGACGCTGGTCGCGGCGATCATGGTCTCGACGTACGGCTGGCAGATGATGGTCGACGACCTCGGCGAGCCGGTCGGCTACGCCAGGGGCGCGCAGATCTGCCTGGTCGGCTCGCTCGGAAAGTACGTCCCGGGCTCGGTGTGGGCCTACCTGCTGCAGATGGAGCTGGGCCGCAAGGCCGGGCTCGCCCGCGCCCGGATCTTCACCGGCTCGCTGATCCAGCTCGGCGTCGGCGTCGTCTCGGCGCTGGTCGTCTCGCTGTTCGCGGCCCCCGCGGTGTTCAGCAACAGCCCCAAGGCGCTCTGGCTGTTCGTGCTCATCCCGATCGGGCTCGCGCTGCTGCACCCCCGGGTGCTGACCTGGGGCACCTCGCTGGTGCTGCGCATCCTGCGCCGCCCGCCGCTGGACCACCGGCTGAGCTGGAAGGTCATCGGCAAGGTCTTCGGCGCGGCGACCCTGGCCTGGATCCTGCAGGGCGTGCACCTCTGGCTGCTGGCCAACTCGGTCGGCGCGCCCGGGTTCAGCGGGTTCGTCCTGTGCGTCGGCGCGATGGCCGTCTCGATGACGGTCGGCACGTTCGCGTTCATCCTGCCCAGCGGCGTCGGCGTCCGCGAGGTCGCGCAGGTGGCGGTGCTGACCGCCAGCGGCCTCACCGTCGGCCAGGCGACCGCGTTCGCCATCGCGTCCCGCGTGATGTTCACCGTGGCCGACCTGCTCACTGCGGGCGGTGCAGCACTCGCCGCCCGCCTGACCCGCGCCCCCGCGCCCGTCGGTCAGACCCAGTAGGGGACGCGGGCGCGGCCCGATTGTAGATGCCCCTGAAGGCCACCATGAGGGACTTAGACGCCCTCATGGTGGCCTTCAGGGACTTCTGGGCGGACGAGCGTGGCCAGGCCGCGGCGAATCCGGCGATCATGGCTCGACTAACCGGTCGACCAGGTGACCACAGAGCCTCGCGACGGCCAAGTGCCCCTGAAGGCCACCATCACAGCGTAAAACGCCGTGATGGTGGCCTTCAGGGGCACTGTGGCTAGACGTTGACGCGGTAGATCAGTGCGTCGGGGTTTTGGTAGACCTGGGTGAGGAACGGGAGCCCGTCCAGGTTCTGCAGGCCCACCTCCCGCTCGGCGTTCTTCGGCGAGCCGGGACGGCGGATGATCAGCCAGTGGATGTTCAGCCGCTTCACCGCGGCCCTGACCTCGGCGTCGGAGTCGTAGTCGCGGAACTTCGTCGCGAGCGTGAGGGCGTCCTTCGGCGGGAACGTCTGGTCGAAGTGCCCGGCGACCGTGCGCACCCCGGAGACCGAGTACGTCCAGACGGTGCCGTCCCGCCGGTCGTTCATCGCCCATTCGCCCGGCTTCGCGAGCTTGCCGAGTTCGAGCATCGCGGCCGCTTCGTCCGGGGTCACCGGGATCTCGTGCCGGTTCGTCTCGGCCGTGTCGCCGTAGCCGGGGGCGACGTGGGTGGCGTTCGAGCTCGCGTACAGGCCGCCGGAGAGGCCGGTGAACGCCAGCAGGACCACGATCGCGACAACGACCGCGGGCACGCGCGGCAGCTTGTCCCGCAGCCAGGCCTGTGACTCGGCCAGCCCGTGCCCGGCGAGCACGCTCAGCGGCACGGTGGCCATCGCGACGAACCGGTACGGGTCGTCCCACCAGGGCCGCGAGATCGCCATCAGCAGCGGGTTGTCCGAAGACGCCACGGCGGCGTAGAGCAGCCCGGTGACCAGCGCCGTCCCGCCGACCCACTTCAGCGCGCGCAGGCGGCTGAAGAAGACGAGCCCGAGGAACAGCGCGGCGGAGAGCCAGACCTGCGGATACGGGCCGAAGTGCTGGAAGCCCAGCAGCGAACCGACCGCGGTGGTCGCCCGATACTCGATCGGCCAGCCGTAGTACGGGACGTCGCCCGCGGCCAGGCCCAGCGCGCCGAACAGCTGCAGCCACGCCACCGGCACCGCGAGGACCGCGATCGGCAGCAGCGCCAGCAGGTCACGGCCCAGCCGCCGCAGCCGGGCGTCGCCGGTGACCCAGCGCTGCAGCAGCATCGGAGCCGAGAACAGGATCCCGCCGAACAACGTCGACGAGTGCACGCACAGCAGCCCCAGCGCGGCGGCGAGCAGGATGAAGCCGGTGTCCGGCGCGGGCCGGTCCAGGTAGCGGCGGGCCGCCACGACGGCCACCGGGGTCAGCGCGAGACCCAGCAGGAACGGCAGCAGCGGGCCGCGGGACATCGAGTCGTACAGGCCGATCGCCGGGGCGACGGCGGTCAGCGCGACCGCGCCTGCCAGCACGGCCCGCCCGCGGAACTCGCGGATGACAGTGACCAGCGACAACGCCAGCAGGCCCGGCAGCAGCGCGGTGTTGACGTTCATCGTCAGCGGGACGGAGGCGCCGCTGAGCAGGTGGGTCACCGAACCGAGCAGGTGGTAGGCGTTCGGGTAGAACACCGGCAGCGCGCCGTTGTACCAGTTGACCTGGCTGGTGCCGAACAGGCCGCCGTCGCCGGTGTCGGCGATGTAGCGGATGGCGTTCGCGTGGTACGGCGCGTCGAAGCCCTGCGAGATGACGTCGAGGCTGCCCATCCCGTCGATGACCGCGTACATGCCGGCGGCCGTGGCGACCAGCAGGCACGCGCCGACGGCCAGGTGCCCCTTGCGGGCCCAGAGGCCCGGCTCGGGCTCCGGCGCCCAGCGGCGCACGGTGAACCGGCGCAGGCCGTACGCGACCCCCACGAACAGCACGGTCACCACGAGGTAGGTCACGGGATTGAAGGGGATGCCGATCGCGGCGGCCCACGGCCCGCTCAGGCCGCCGATGGCGTAGCTCAGCAGCGGGGTGAGCCCGGCCAGGGCCCAGCCGCGCAGTCCGGCGGCGAAGCCGGTGAGCAGACCGGGGATCCCCATGACGAGCAGGGCGACGAAGATCGTGACTATGTCGAAGAAAACACTGGTTTCCGTGGGCACTGACATCCTCAGACGGTGAGGATCCGCAAGAGATCTGGCACCGCGGATCGGATTGTCAGGCCATGTTAACGACCGGCTCCGGCCGCTCGAAGCAGGGTCTCTCGACCGTTTCGTGTCGACTACGTCACCGGACCGAAACATTTTCGCCCGGTAATCGATATCCCGTGGAGGCCAGTGCGCTTTCGGGGGAGGTGGATCGGGTGGTCGTCGCCGTCGTCGGGGCCTGGGTCCTGCTCGCGGCCTTCGTGCTGGCGGCCTGGACCCGCGTCGCCACGGTCAGGGCCTGGCGGGTCGCCGCCCTGCTGCTGACACTCGGCTTTTCCCTCCTCCACCAGCTGATGTTCTCCACGCTGGCCGACGACGCCTTCATCACCTTCCGCTACGCGCTCAACGTCGCCGACGGCTACGGGCCGGTCTTCAATCCCGGTGACCGGGTCGAGGGCTACGTGAACTTCCTCTGGATGCTCCTGATCGCGCTGCCACGCGCGATGTTCGGCGGCGACGTCGAGGCGTTCGCCGCGGTGCTCGGCGTCCTCGCCACCCTCGGCTGCGTGCTGCTCGCCTACTTCACCGCCAACCGCGTGGCCGCGCTGGCGCTGCCCGAAGGCGCTCGGCCGCGTCCGGCCCTCGGGGTGGCCGCGGCGGTGCTGACGGCCGGTGCGGGCGGGCTCGCCGTCTACGGGCCGTCGGGCATGGAGACGCCGCTGTTCGTGCTGCTCGTGCTCGCTGTCTGTCACGCGCTCGCCGCGAGACGGCCGGTCGTGGCCGGAGTGCTTGTCGCGTGCGCCGTGATGACCTCTCCCGACGGGCTGATCGTCGCGGTGGCCGCCGGTGGCGCGCTGGCGATCGCGGCCGTCCGGGGCAGGCACAGCTGGTGGGTTCCCGGTGGGTACGCGCTCGGCGCGCTGGTCTTCCTGGTCCCGTGGACGGCCTGGCGCGTCACCTACTACCACCATCTGCTGCCGAACTCGCTGGTCGCGCGGTTCGGCGGGCCGCTCGGGCCCCAGCTGTCGGCGGGTTGGCGCTATCTGTCCGGGTTCTCGCTGGTCCACCAGGGTTTCCTGCTGATCGGCCTGGTCGCGGTGGTGGCACTGACGGTGCGCCGGACGCTCGCGGGCCCCGCCGAATCGGGCGCCCGTTCGCCGATCTGGCTGATGTTCGTGCTCGTGCTGGGCCTGACGGCGGGCGTCGTCGTGCAGGGCGGGGACTCGGCGCCCTCGTGGCGGCTGCTGGCCGTCGTGCCGCCGCTACTCGCTGTCGCCTCCGTCGCCACGTACGGGGTTCTCACGACGTCCGCGGCCATGAAGCCATCACCGCGGCCACGGTTCTGGACCGCCGGGACCCGCCTGCTGCCGACGGCGGCTTTCGGGCTGACCGGGATCGCGGTGCTGGTCTCGATCCTCAGCCCGGACATGCTCAGGCGCGTCGGCGACCTGCGCACCGAGGGCGCGCAACTGGGCGAGGTCGGCTCGTGGCTTGGCGGGCATCTGCCGCCGGGTTCGGTCGTCAGCGCGTCCGCCACCGGGGTGCTGGCGTACCGCGCGGGCCCGCAGCTGCAGGTCGTGGACGTCCTCGGGCGGACGGACGAGCACATCGCCCGCGACGTGGCCAACGACTACGAGTACGTGGTCAACGCCCGGCGGCCCACCCTCGCGGTGACCACGGGCACCGGCTACGACCAGCGGCAGAGCTGCGCGATGGACCCCCGCTACAGCGGGAAGTACGAGGCCGCGACCTTCCGCCGGGCGGGCACGCCCTACTGGATCACCGTCTACACCCGCACCGAGCAGACCAAGACCCTCACTTCGGATCTTGACACGGATCCGAGGTTCATCTATGTAGCCTGTCCGCGATGACTGCTGGGGAACAGACCATGATGGCTGGCCGGACCGCGCGCCCACCAACCCGTGACGCCGTTTTCGGGCTCGCTGTCTTCGCCGTGACGCTGGGCTTGCTGCTGGTGCGGTTCCTGGTGCCGCGGCCGATCGGCGTCTCCAACAACGGCGACGGCGCCCGTGTGCTCTGTGGCGCGGGTATCCCGTGGAAGGGCGGGCCGGAGTCGTACGTCCACCTCTTCTACGGCGCCCCGGCCGGGGCCTGCCAGCAGACTTATGTCCTGAGCCAGGTCTGGCTCACCCAGATCGCGCGCTGGCTCGGCGAGGTGGCGGGGCTCCAGTCGACGTTGAGCCTGGTGGTGCTCGGCCTGCTCGGTTCGGTGATCGCCGCCGCGGCGGTCACCCTGATCGTGCTGGGCCTGCCGTACTCACGCCGCGTGCGGCTGGCCGCGGCCGCCGCGTTGCTGCTGGTGGTCGCCGACTCGGCGTTCTTCGGCTACTTCGCGTCGGTGCTGGGCGAAGGCGCCGCGTTCCTGGGGATCCTGCTCGCCGCGGGCGGCCTGCTGCTCACAGCGCGTCCGGGCTGGTGGGGCTACGCGGGCCTGGCGGTGACCCTGGTCGGCGGGTTCGTCGCGGTGAACGCCAAGGTGCAGACGTTGATGATCCTGCCGCTGCTGGCGCTGGCGGTGTTGCTCGTCCGCCCGGCGACCCGGCGGGGGTTCGCGCGCTGGCTGCCCGCGCTGCTCGTCGTCGTCGCGCTGGCCGGGACCACCTGGTACGCGCAGCAGACCATCGAGCCGCCGAAGTCGCCGTTCGGCGAGGTCTCGGCGCTGCCCGGCGATGATTCGCGCGAGATCAACATGTTCAACACGATCTTCCTGACGATCGTCGACGGCAAGCACGACACCCAGGCCGATCTCGCGGAACTGGGGTTGCCCGCCTCGTTCGCGCAGTACGCGGGCAACGGCTGGTGGCACGCGCACCCGGCCACGCTCGACCCGCTGTACCTGCGGTACCGAACGCAGATCACCCGCGGCAACGTCATCTCCTACTTCGCGAACCACCCAGGACGCACGCTCGGCGTGCTCGACCGGGCGGCGGGCGACCTGCTCACCGCGCGGCCGGACTACCTCGGCAGCTTCGACCAGTCGGCCGGGTTCGCGCCGCGGGCGCAGGAGTACCGCGTCCCGGTGCTCTCCTCGGTCACCAAGCTGCTCGCCCCGCTGGGACTGTTCGCGCTGGCGCCGTTGTGGCTGCTGATCGGCTGGCGGGCCTGGCGTTCCCGGCGCGAGGCGCTCGGGGTGCTGCTCGCGTTCCTGCTCGCCGTGGGCGCCGGGCAGTTCGTGCTGGCCGCGCTGGGCGACGGGTTGGAGAACATCAAGCACCAGTCCGTCGCGCTGTACTGCACGCTGCTGGCGCTGGCGCTGGCCGGCGTGGTCTGGAACGCAAAACCTACGGAACCGTAGGTTCGGCACCCTACGGTCGCGTAGCCTGGTGGGATGGCTGAGCTGGTGTACCCGCCCGTGATCGCGGCGGCCAAGATCATGTTCCGGGTGCTGGACAATCGCATCCGGATCGACGGCGCCGAGAACATCCCGGCCACCGGCGGCGCGGTGATCGCGTGCAACCACGTGAGCTACCTCGACTTCATCTTCTGCGGCCTGGGCGCTCAGCCCGCGAAGCGGCTCGTGCGGTTCATGGCGAAGAAGGAGATCTTCACCAACAAGGTCGCCGGCCCGCTGATGCGCGGCATGCACCACATCCCCG
This sequence comes from Amycolatopsis sp. H20-H5, assembly GCF_035828755.1. Lineage (NCBI taxonomy): Bacteria > Bacillati > Actinomycetota > Actinomycetes > Pseudonocardiales > Pseudonocardiaceae > Amycolatopsis > Amycolatopsis sp. H20-H5. Next base: position 26,167 of record NZ_JAYMZS010000094.1, read on the forward strand.
TCGACCGCGAAGCCGGGATCGCGTCGTACCGCGAGGCGCTGAAGCGGCTCAAGGACGGCGAGATCGTCGGAGTGTTCCCCGAGGCGACGATCAGCCGGTCGTTCAAGATCAAGGAAATCAAGTCCGGCGCGGTGCGGATGGCCGCGGCCGCGGGGGTGCCGATCATCCCGATGGCGCTGTGGGGCACGCAGCGGCTGTGGACCAAGGGCCGTCCCCGTGAGCTGAGCAAGCGCCACGTGCCGGTCTCGATCCTGGTCGGCGAGCAGATCCACGTCACCAGGCAGGACGACTCCGAGGTCGCGACCAAGGACCTCCGCCTGCGCATGAGTGAACTGGTGGACCGGGTCCAGGCCGAGTACCCCGCGAAGCCCGCCGACGACGCCGACCGCTGGTGGCTCCCCGCGCACCTCGGCGGCACCGCCCCCACGCCCGAAGAGGCCATCGCCCTCGACAACCGCTAACCCCCCACGCCCCCGTTCGAAGGTCCCTGAAGGCCACCATGACGGCGTTAAACGCCGTCATGGTGGCCTTCAGGGACAGTGGACCAAGGGACCGCGCGGGTTCAGAACCAGCGTTCCAGGACCTGGGCGACGCCGTCCTCGGCGTTGGGGCCGGTGACCTCGTCGGCGATCTCGAGTACGGCGGGGTGTGCGTTGGCCATGGCGACGCCGTGGCCCGCCCAGCTCAGCATGTCCAGGTCGTTGGGCATGTCCCCGAAGGCGATGATCCGCTCGCCCGCGACCCCGAGCCGCTCGGCGACCTCGGCCAGCCCGGTCGCCTTGGTGACGCCGTGCGCGGCGAGCTCGATCAGGCCGGAGTTCGAGGAGTACGTCACGTCGACGGCGTGCCCGAGCACCTCGCGGGCGGCCAGCGCCATCTCGTCCGAGCGCATGCCGCGCCTGCTGATCAGCAGCTTGATCGCGGGCTTGCCGAGGACCTCGGCGCGGGGCGAGGTCCGGCCTTCGCCGTCGCCCCAGGGATTGTGGTAGTCCGGCTCGATCACGAAGTTCCGCATCTCGTGGTCCGCGGCCCCGGCCCCCGCGTTGATGCGCTCGGCGGCCAGACGGCAGCCGGGCAGCACCTTGTCGAGCGCGCTCGCCGCGTCGTGCAGGAGCTCGGGTTCGAGCAGCCCGTGCACCGCGATCACGGTGTCCGTCCCGACCTCGTAGAGCACCGCGCCGTTCGCGCAGACCGCGTAGCCGTCGAGCCCGAGCGGCTGGGCGATGGGCGCCATCCAGCGCGGCGGGCGGCCGCTGACCAGCACGAACGGCACCCCGCCGTCGACGGCGCGGCGGACCACGGCGATGGTGCGGTCGGTGAGGGTCTCGGCAGGACTCAGCAGGGTGCCGTCCACGTCCGACGCGATCAACAGGGGTTTGTCCACGCCCTCATTCTTCCTGACGCGGCCACCGAATATCGTCCCGTGCGGCGAACTGCCGGTCACAGCCGATACGGTCGGTCGTTGTGCGCGCAGGAATCGTCATTCTCCCCGAAGACCGTTGGTGGGCCGCCGAGCCCAAGTGGAAGGCCGCCGAGGAATACGGCTTCGACCACGCCTGGACCTACGACCATCTCGGCTGGCGGAACCTGGTGGACGGCCCGTGGTTCAGCGCGGTCCCGACACTGACCGCGGCGGCCATGGTCACCTCGAAGATCCGCCTCGGCACGTTCGTGGCATCGCCGGTGGCCCGCCACCCCGTGCCGTTCATGCGTGAGCTGAACACCCTCGACGACATCTCCGACGGCCGCTTCATCCTCGGTGTGGGCGCCGGCGTCGACCACGAGCACTACGACGCCGAGGTGCTCGACGGGCCCGCGTTGAGCGTCAAGCAGCGGATGGCCAGGTTCACCGAGTTCATCGAGGCCCTCGACGGGCTGCTGATGACCGACAAGTTCGACTTCCAGGGCGAGTACTACCGGGCGAAGGGCGCCCGCAACCTCCCGGGCACGGTCCAGCGCCCGCGGCTGCCGTTCGTCGTCGCGGCGAACGCCCCGCGCTCGATGACGCTCGCCGCCCGGTTCGGCGCGGGCTGGGTCACCACCGGCCGCAAGTCCGAGACGATGGACGAGTGGTGGCGCGGCATCGCCGAGCTCGTCGAGATCTTCGGCGAACGGCTGGCCGAGACGGGCCGCGAGCCCACGAGCATCCACCGCTACCTCAGCCTCGACTCGGGGCCGGTGTTTTCGCTCTCGAGCGTGGACGCCTTCGCCGACGCGGTCGGGCGGGCCGGTGAACTCGGGTTCACCGATGTCGTCTCGCACTGGCCGCGCTCTGGCGAGCCGTACGAGGGGCACGAGGCGGTCCTCGAAAAGGTCGCCCACGAGGTGCTACCGACGTTGCGTACGACCTAAGTATTGCTCCGAACGGGTGATATCGGCCCGAGCAGGAAACCGATTACCCGCTTTCTTCGTCGAGTACATGTAACGGGTTAAACCAGGGGGGACGGGCCGTTCGCGGCCCACCTGGTTCACCCCGGGGGTGATGGGGGACAACGGCCCCCGTGGTCGCGACAGGGGCAGTCCGCGACCACGGGGGCCCTCTCCTTGCCCGCTGCTTGACGAGTCCGCTACTTGACGATCGTGTAGATCGTGGCGTCCGGGTTCTGGTAGTCCTTGCGCAGGAAGTCCAGGCCGTCGAGGTCACGCAGGCCGGGGGCCCGCGGCGCGCCCGGCCGGATCGAACCGTGCCCGAGCAGCACGTGCCGCACGTCGAGCCGCGCCACCGCCGCCCGCACCTCGGGGTCGGTGTCGTAGTCGCGGAAGTGCAGCAGCAGGTACGAGGCGTCCTTCGGGCCCGCGCCGCCGTCGTAGTGCCCGGCGACCGGGTGGATGCCGGTGATCGCGTACAGCCAGGCCGTGCCGTCCAGCCGGTCGTTGAGCACCTTCTCGTGCGGCCCGGCACCCAGCTTGACCAGCTCTTTCATCGCTGTCAGCTCGGCGGGCAGCACCGGCGGCTCGACCTCGCCCTCCGGCCCGTTGTAGTACAGGAACGACACCGCCGTCGCGTTCGCCGTCGTGTAGAAACCGCCGGTCAGCACCGCCACCGCGAGCACCACGAACGTCGCGCTCGCCAGGCCGAGGCGGGCGGGCAGCGCGGGCCGCGCGCGCACCCAGGCGCGGCCGGACATGTACTTCGCGAACCAGCGCTGGATCTCGGCCATGCCGTGCCCGGCGAGCAGGCACAGCGGGATCGCGGCGAGCGACATCAGCCGGTAGCGGTCGTTCCACCACGGCCGCGACAGCGAGATCACCCACGGCTCGGCGCCGAACGAGGCGACCAGCACGAACAGCACCGAAAGCCCGAGCGCGGAGAGCAGCACCCAGCGCATCCGGCCCAGCGCGAGGAAGCTCAGGACGCCGACCGCGAGCAGCACGGTCAGCCACACCTGCGGGATGCTCAGCACCTGCCGGAACGTCGCGAGCAGCGCCAGCGACCGGCCGACCGGGAGATCCGAGCCCCACGGGTAGTACGGGTACGAGCCCGAGGTGAACGTGAGGGCGCCGAGGATGTGCGGCGCGGCCAGCAGCGCGCTGGCCACCATCACCGGCAGCATGCGCAGCACGTCGCCACCGGCCACCCGCAGGCCGGAGGTCTCCTCCGCTACACCGTCGGTCGCCTTGCCCCGGAAAGCCCGGTACCAGCGCTGCAGCACGAGCGGGAACGCGAACAGCAGCGCCCCGAACAGCGCGCTGGAGTGCGCCGCGAGCAGCCCGACCGCCGTCAGCGCGAGGACGTAGCCGGTCGCGGGCGCCGGGGCGACGACGAAGCGCTGGAGCGCGACCACCGCCAGCGGGGTGAGCACGATGCCCAGTGCGAATGGCAGCAGCCCGCTGGACACGGACTCGTAGGCGCCGGTCGTCGCGGCGGCGGCCACCAGCGCCGTGCACCCGGCGTGCACCGCGCGGCCGCCGAGCTGGCGGACCAGCGCCGCCATCGACAGCGCGAACAGCCCCGCGACGGGCACCGTGATGGCGTTGAGCGTGACCGGGATGGTGGCCCCGGAGATGCTGTAGACCAGGGCGCCGACCAGGTGGTACGCGTTCGGGTAGAACTGCCCGTCGGGGTACCAGTTGATGGTGCCCATGCCGGTCAGCGAGCCGTCACCGGTCTCGGCGATGTACCGGATGCCGTTCGCGTGGAACACCGTGTCCCAGCGCTGGAAGACCGCCGTCGTGCCGCCCTTGGCCGAAAGCACCACGAGGATCGACAGCCCGGTGGCGACCGCGACACACGCGGCGACGGCCAGGTTTTCCCGGCGTGACCAGCTCGAAGGTGGTTTTTCGGCGGCCGCGGTGACCCAGCCGCGGCTGAGCGCGAGCCTGCGCAGGCCGTAACCCAGCGCGGACAGCAGCAGCGTGCAGACGGCGACGGAGGCGGTGTTGTACGGCAGACCGGCCAGTGCCAGCCACGGCCCGGCCAGGCCGGTCACCGCGTAGCTCAGCAGCGGGGCGAGCCCGGCCAGCGGCCAGCCGCGGACGCCGGACGCGTACCCGATGAGGCCGCCGGGGATCGCCAGCACTGCCAGATAGGTGGCGATCGCGCCGAAATACGGCCAGAACGTGTCCGGTGCAGTCACTCCGCTGCTTCCTAGGTGGGGCGTGTGAAGAAGGTAAAACGTGATGCTCGGTGCGGGCACCGGCGAGCACCTGCGTACCCTGAGCGCCCGTGAGCGCGCACACGAACCCCGCCAAGATTACTGAAGACGATTTCACCGGTTACGACCTGATCGTAGTCGGCTCCGGTTTCTTCGGCCTGACAGTGGCCGAACGAGCGGCAGCCGAGCTCGGTAAGAAGGTCCTCATCCTCGAACGGCGCAGTCACCTCGGTGGCAACGCCTACTCGGAGGCCGAACCGGAGACCGGGATCGAGGTGCACCGTTACGGTGCGCACCTGTTCCACACCTCGAACAAGCGGGTGTGGGAGTACGTCAACCGGTTCACCGAGTTCACCGGCTACCAGCATCGCGTGTTCGCGCGGGTCAAGGACCAGGTCTACTCGTTCCCGATGAACCTGGCACTGATCAACCAGTTCTTCGGCAAGTCGCACACCCCCGACGAGGCGCGTGCGCTCATCGCCGAGCAGTCGGCGGAGGTCGACGCCGCCCAGGTGCAGAACCTCGAGGACAAGGGCGTCTCCCTGATCGGCCGCCCGCTGTACGAGGCGTTCGTCAAGGGTTACACCGCCAAGCAGTGGCAGACCGACCCCAGGGAACTGGACGCGTCGATCATCAACCGCCTCCCGGTGCGCTACAACTTCGAGAACCGCTACTTCAACGACACCTACGAGGGCCTGCCGGTCGACGGCTACACCGCGTGGCTCGAGAAGATGGCCGAGCACGAGAACATCACCGTGCGGCTCGACACCGACTACTTCGACGTCCGCGAGCACATCCCCGCCGGTACGCCGACGGTGTACACCGGCCCGCTGGACCACTACTTCGACTACTCCGAAGGCCGCCTCGGCTGGCGCACGCTGGACTTCGAGCAGGAGGTCGTCGCGACCGGCGACTACCAGGGCACTCCCGTCATGAACTACAACGACGAAGAGGTCCCGTACACCCGGATCCACGAGTTCCGCCACTTCCACCCGGAGCGGGATTACCCGACCGACAAGACGGTCATCGTCCGCGAGTACTCGCGGTTCGCGAAGGAAGACGACGAGCCGTACTACCCGGTCAACACCCCGGAGAACCGCGAGAAGCTCGAGGCCTACCGGGAGCTGGCGAAAGCGGAGGCCAAGGAGCGCAACGTGCTCTTCGGCGGCCGCCTCGGCACCTACAAGTACCTCGACATGCACATGGCGATCGGTTCGGCGCTCTCGGCGTTCGACAACAAGATCGCCCCGCACCTGACCGATGGCGCGCCGCTCGACGGGTCCCTCGAAGATGCTTGAGAAGGGCAGCTCGGCCACTGGCGAAGTAGCCGTCCTCTCCAAGGCGCAGAGCGTCCTCAAGAGTGACGTCACGGTGAAGGCCGCTCGTGGGCTTTCGCACTTCGGTGAGCACAGTGCGGGCTGGTTCGCGCTCGGCCTGATCGGCGCCGCGGTGGACAAGCCGCGGCGCAAGGACTGGCTGGTCGCAGCGGTCGGAGTGGTCGGCGCGCACGCCGCGTCGATCGCCGTCAAGCGGGTCGTCCGGCGGCCGCGGCCGGACCATCCCAGCGTCGAAGTGCTGGTGGGGACGCCGAGCAAGCTGAGCTTCCCCTCCTCGCACGCGACCTCCACCACGGCGGCGGCGGTGCTCTACTCCGGATTGACCGGGCGTAACCTGGTGCCCGCACTCGTACCGCCGATGCTGGCTTCACGTCTCGTGCTCGGCGTTCACTATCCGACCGACGTGCTGGCCGGTGCCGCCCTGGGGGGCCTGATCGGCGGTCTGATCAGAGGGAAGCTGAAGCGACGATGAGCGAAACGACCGAGCGAGCCGAAGATGTCGCCACCCCGGCTCCCAAGGGAGGCCCGCTGGCACTGCCGAAGGGCATCCTCAAGACCGCCCGGCCACGCCAGTGGGTCAAGAACGTGCTGGTGTTCGCGGCGCCGTTCTTCGTGTTCTCGAAGTCCAACGACCGCACCGGGCTGCTCCTGGACGCGATCGTGGCCTTCGTGGCGTTCTCGCTGGTCGCTTCCTCGGTCTACCTGATCAACGACGCGGTCGACGTCGAGGCGGACAAGGCCCACCCGACCAAGCGGAACCGGCCGATCGCGGCCGGGATCGTGCCGGTGCCGGTGGCCTACGTCTCGGCCGTCGTGTTCTTCGCGGCGGGGCTCGGGGTCTCGTTCCTCGCCAGCTGGCAGCTCGCTGTCGTGCTGTGTGTGTACGAAGCGGTTCAGCTCGGTTACTGCTTCGGCCTGAAGCACCAGCCGGTGGTGGACCTGGCGATCGTCGGCTCGGGCTTCCTGATGCGCTCGATCGCCGGTGGGGTGGCCAGCGGTATCCAGATGTCGCAGTGGTTCCTGCTGGTCACGGCGTTCGGTTCGCTGTTCATGGTGGCGGGCAAGCGGTACGCCGAGATCATGCTGTTCGAGCGCACCGGGGCGAAGATCCGCTCCTCGCTGAAGAAGTATTCGGCAAGCTACCTGCGGTTCGTCTGGGCCACCTCGGCCGCGATCCTGATCATGTCCTACTGCATGTGGGCGTTCGAGCTGCGGCAGAAGTCCGACAACTCGCTCTGGGCCGTCGTCTCGATGGTCCCGTTCGTGGTGGCCGTCCTGCGTTACGCCGTCGACGTCGACGGCGGCAACGGCGGCGAGCCCGAGGAGATCGCCCTGCGCGACCGGGTCCTCCAGGTCCTCGGCGGGACCTGGATCATCACCCTGTTCCTCTCGTTCTACCTGTAAGAACGCGTCTGAGAACTGTCGCAGCAGCCGCCGCTCGAAGCCTCGGGCGCCCGTCCTTCGAAGCCGCCTACCCTCCACAAAGGACGGAAAGCCTACCCATTCGCCCGCCTCATACCGCCACCACCGTTTCGCGCGTGCCCCTGAAGGCCACCATGACGGCGTTAAACGCCGTGAAGGCTCCCATCAGGGCACACGGCAAACCTGGGGTGGCGGCTGAAGGGGACTCTAAGTCCTCGACTGCCTCTGAAGGCCACCTTGAGGGACCTGGAGTCCCTCAAGGTGGCCTTCAGCGCGTTCGGCGTTTCGGAGGGTGATTCGACAGGTTACGTACAGCTTCCGCACAGGAATCCGGCTCACTCTGGAAAGCGGAGGCAGGCAGGACGCCGGTCTCCGTGACACCAGGAGCCGAAGATGAATGACCCGAAGGACCACGACCCGACGCGCGAACAGCTCGTGGCGGGTGCCGAGGACAAGACGGTCGAGGACAAGACCGTCGAGCAGACCGCCGTGCACCCCGCTCAGCCCGCCGCCGGGGTGCCCCAGGCCGAGGCTCCGGCGGAGGCCACCACACCGCACCAGGAGCAGGCGCCACAGGCCGCACCCGCCGCGGGCCCGCCTCAGCCTCCGGCGGGGCCGCCGCCGGGCTGGGTGCCCGCTCAGCCGCAGCCGACCGGCCCAGGACGTTTCCGGCGCTTCGCCGGGCACCGGGCGACGCAGCTCGTGGGCGTCGGCCTGGTGGGCGTGCTGCTGGGCGGAGGCATCGTAGGCGCGGCTGTGGGCTTCTCCGGCCACGGTAACCAGGGCAACGAACGGCCTGGCATCTCCCGTCAGCACAAGGGCGGCCCCAACGGCGGCCCCGGCGGCACTGGCGATCGCGGCGGCCGCGGCGGCATGCAGCGCGGTGGCCCTGCCGCTCCCGGCGGCAACGCCCCCGCCGCTCCCGCCGCTCCCGGCGGCTACGGCACCTGACCCCGCAATGCGCTGAAGGCCACCATGAGGGACTTAAACGCCCTCATGGTGGCCTTCAGAGGCAGCTGGGAATCAGTCCTTGACGCGGGGGATGCGCTGGGTGACCTCGGCCTGAGTCTCGGCGGGAGCGCCAGCCGCGGTCGCCTTCTTCTCGCGGCGGGACTTGAGGTACTCGAGCGCGATCGGGACCACCGAGATCAGCACGATCAGGATGAAGATCGAGTCGACGTTGTTCCGGATGAAGCCGATGTTGCCCAGCAGCGCCCCGAGCACGGTGATGCCAGCGGCCCACAGGATGCCGCCGATCACCGTGTAGGTGAAGTAGCGCTTCGGGTCCATCCGGCCGAGGCCCGCGATCCAGGTGATGAACGTCCGCACGAACGGCACGAACCGGGCCAGCACGACCGCCTTCGGGCCGTGCTTCTCCAGGAAGGCGTGCGTGTTGTCGATGTACTCCTTCTTGAAGAAGCGCGAGTCCGGCCGCTTGAACAGCGCCGGCCCCGCCTTCCAGCCGATGAAGTACCCGAGTGCGTTGCCCAGCAGCGCGGCGGCCGTGACGAGCACGCACACCAGCCACAGCGGAGCCTGGAGCTTGTCGCTCGCGATCAGCAGGCCGGCGGTGAACAGCAGGGAGTCGCCCGGCAGCACCGGGAAGACGCTGCTCTCGATGAAGATGATCAGGCACAGCACGGCCAGCACCGGCCCGGTCAGCCCGTCCAGCAGCTGAAGCGGGTCGAGCCAGGACGGCATGATGGACATGGTCTCTGTGGTCTGCGCGAGGATCACACCGAAAACGGTACAGGGTGACGCTGTGTGCCTTCACAGGACGCGGAAGTCCTGGTAGGGGACGGTTAAACGAGGGTTAGCAGCCCGACAACCGAACCGGCGGCGAGCCCGAGCAGCAGGGCCAGCAGGAGCACCCAGTGCGCGGGCAGCGGGACGCTCGCCGGGGCCGGACGCCGGACGGTCGCCTCCTCCGCCGCGGCCTCCTCGTCGCCGAGTGCCGCCCGTTCGCGTTCGAGCGAGTCAGCCCCCGCGCCGGACAGCAGCCCGTACTGCGGGGGCATCCCGCTCGCCTCGGTCGACGCCGTGGACGAGACCGAGGCAGGTTCGGGTGCCGGGGTGACGACCTCGGCGGTCACGCCCGGCTCATCCTTTTCGTCCGTCTTTTCGGGCGGTTCGGGCGGAGCCTCCGGTGGCAGCCGCTCGGCCTGCGGTGCGAACACGGCCTGTGCTCGTAGTGCGTCGGCCAGTAGCTGTTCCGGGTCCTTCGGCTCGCTCATGTCCTCACCCGTTCGTCCTAACCGCCCTCAACGGCCGATGCGTGGCCTGTCCCGCTCAAGGTAGCCGGGCCCACTTCCGTGACCCACTTGCCCTGGCGCAGCACCTTCGCCGGACGCAGCTCGTGGTCGAGCACGACCACGTCGGCGGTCAGGCCCGCTCGCAGCGCCCCGGTCCGATCGGCGATGCCGAGGAGCTCGGCCGGTTTGCCCGAAGTCGCCCACACGGCGTCCAGCACGTCGAGTTTCGCGCCGCGCACCAGGTTACGGAACGCGGTGTCCATCGTCAGCGTGCTCCCGGCGAGTGAGCCGTTCTCGGCGAGGGTGGCGACGCCGTCGCGGACGTCGACCTCCAGCCTGCCGAGGTTGTAGCGGCCGTCCGCGGCGTCGGTCGCCGACATCGCGTCGGTGATGAGGACGGTGCGTCGCCGCCCGGCGTGTTTCGCCGCGAGGCGTACCACGGTCGGGTGGAGGTGAACCAGGTCACAGATCAGCTCGACGGTGATGCGCTCGTCGTCCAGCAGCGCGCCGATCGGCCCCGGCTCGCGGTGGTGGAGCGGGCGCATGCCGTTGAACAGGTGGGTGGCGACGGTCGCCCCGGCGTCCACGGCGGGCCGGATCTGCTCTTCGATCCCGTCGGTGTGCCCGAGCGCGGCGATGACCCCGGACTCGGCGAGCTGCCGGACGGCCTTCACCCCGCCGTGCAGCTCAGGGGCCAGCGTGACCATCCGGATGGCGCCCCGGCCCGAGGTGAGCAGGGCGTTGATGGTCGCCGTGTCCGGTTCGAGCAGTGCCGCCGGATCGTGCGCGCCGCAGCGGATCTTGGAGATGAACGGGCCCTCGAGGTGGATGCCCGCGACCTCGTCGTCCTCGACCAGCTCACGCAGCGCGGCCATCTGGTCGCACAGCGCGTGAATCGGATCGGAGACGAGACTCGCGATCATCGTGGTCGTGCCGTGCCGCCGATGGGAGCGCACAGCGCTCATCAGCTCGTCCGGATCGCCGCTCGAGAACGAGCCGCCACCCCCGCCGTGGCAGTGGGTGTCGATGAAACCGGGCACGACCAGTGCCCCGTTCACGTCGACGTGCTCCCCGCCTGGCGGAGCGCCCGAACCCACTTGCCGGATACGCCCCTCGGCGATCACCAGCCAGCCGTCGTCGAGTACCCGGTCCGGGGCGGCGACCCGGCCGCCCGTGATCACGAAATCTCCGGCGCCCTTCACGTCACTCAGCATATATTGGTCTGGACCAGGCATGGCGGTACAACCCAGCGCTAGAGCGGATCAGCCGGGTTAATTCGGGGTTTGCATCGCCTTCTGCAGTGCCTCGAGCGCCCGGCTGGCGGTTGACTTAACGGTACCTTTCGAAATCCCGGCCGCCTCGGAGATCTCGGCCTCGCTCAGGCCGCCGTAGTACCGGAGCACCAGCACCTCGCGCTGGCGCGGCGGCAGCTTCGACAGCGCGCTCACCACGGCCTGGTGCTCACTCGAGAGCATGGCCAGGCTTTCGGCCGAACGGGCGTTCACCGCGTGGGGCGGGACGTACTCGCGGGCGGTCTTGCGGCGGCGCAGCACGCTGCGCGACCCGTTGACCACGGCCGTGCGCAGGTACCCGACGGCGGCCGCCGCGTCACGCAGGCGGCTCCAGTTGCGGTGCAGGCCGGTGAAGGCCTCCTGGACGACGTCCTCGGCCGTGGCCGGTTCGTCCACCAGCAGGATGGCGAGCCTGACCAGGCGCATGCGATGGGTGCGATAGAGGTCTTCCAAGTTCAGCGGTGCGGCAGGGGGCTGCGGCACGACCGGTCCGTCCATGGTCCGCAGATGGCCGAGGGTCGCCTCGACACTGCGTTCCGCATTGCCCTCCAGCATGAACCCCTGCCTGTCCTGTACCCGGTACGGCCGCGCGCGGTCTTGCTCACGTCGATCCAGGCGCGTACCTGTTTTTGTCCCGAACGCCTCACCGCGTTCCCGATGCCTGCTCAGCGTATCGGGTCGGCCCGGTCCTGCCACTGATCGGATGGTGGGAACGCTCACCCGGATGATGGACGGCATCGGTACGGTCGGCACCGCACCGTCCCGTTCCGCGTTGGAGGCTCTGATGGCCTGGTATCTCGTCGAAATCACCTACGTGCAGGAGAAGCTCGCCGAGGTGCGCCCCCGGCACCGCGACTTCCTGCGCGCCCTCGCGGCGGAGGGCAAGGTCGCGGTCGCCGGCCCCCTGGCCGACGGCCTCGGTGGCATCACGCTCTACCAGGCCGAGGACGACACGGCCCTGAAGGCCCTCATCGACCAGGACCCCTACCACCTCGAAGGCGTCATCGCGGAGCGCACGGTGCGTGAGTACAAGCCCGTGATCGGCGCGTGGGTCCCACCCGCCAACTAGTACTACAGAGCTAGATCTTTGCGTGTCGGTTCGTGATATCGGCTGCTGGTTGTGCGAGTGTTTGCGTGTGACCATTCCTTCTGCTGGGCGGGCTGGCGTCGCGGGCGGTGCGACTCGGGAAG